>NZ_JBMDWJ010000217.1:0-54064 GCF_048595215.1 Siphonobacter sp. | reverse complement strand
TAGCATCCGTCTCTTTCCGAATCGCTTCTACGCCGATGCGATTCATGTCTTCGGCGACTTTACCCAACAAATAAATATTCCAGACGTTGGGCGTCTCGGGCGTTTCGAAGTTTTTGTAATTTTTCCAGAGACTGGGCAAGCTATGGTACGACCCAATGCTGAGGTCTTTCTCGCGTAACTGCTCGGCTTTAGCAAGGCATTTTTCACTGGCGATCCAGACGCCCAGTCCGGCTGGCAGACCAAAGGATTTCTGAACGGAGAAAAAGGCCGAATCTACTTCTTCGAAATCCAGGGAATGATACGGAGCCGAGGAAACCATGTCCACGCAGAACAGCTTCGAGCGGTAACTACGCTTGAGTTTGTTAATATCTACGCCCCTCATCTGTACGCCCGTCGAGGTTTCGTTGGCCGTCAGACATACCAGTTCTACGTAATCCGGAATTTTCACTTTTCCGTTACTCTCCTCGCCTTTCGCCGCGGTACCGTCGGTTACTTTCACGAAATCTTCGTAGTCGAAGCCCTGTCCCAGCGGCTTTTCGAAACGGTGCGTAAACTTTTTCAAATCATTGGCCGTATCGTAAAATTTCTGCGAAAAAGAGCCATTGATGCAGTGAAAGCTTTCGAACTCCACGCAGTTCTGGATCATCCGCTCCCAGATTTCCGTGGCCGACCCGGTAAACAGGATGGCATGCGTAGCGGGAATATTCAGTAAGGTCCGGAGTTGCTCGTCGGTATGCTGGTAGATTTTCCGGAAAGCGGCTGAACGGTGGGAAATAGATCCAATGTGTTCGTCCAGAGCCGTTTTGATGTGCTGACTGACGGTCGGATACAACTCCGCCGGACCGGGGGTAAAATAGACTTGAGCCATGAATAATGGAAATAAGGACCGTACGAATGAAAGACCAACGTTCGCTTCTCACCTCGGAAAAGCGAACGTTGACCCGTACTCAACACTGGTACGTTTTAGTATAACATCCGAAACTTGATCGTCTCTTCGATTTCTTTCAGTTCCTGTACGATTTCCTTCGAGTAATTTTTCGCTACGTCGGTGATCACGTAACCAATTTTCTCGGACGTTTTCAGGTACTGACCCACAATGTTGACACCGTACTTGGCAAAGATGCCGTTTACTTTCGACAGTACGCCGGGCACGTTTTGGTGAATGTGCAGGAGTCGGTGAGCATCGTGCAGCGGCGGCAGGGTTACTTCAGGGAAGTTCACCACGCCGTAGGTACTACCCGTGTTGACGTAGCTGAGCAGTTTGTTGGGTACGAACTCGCCGATGCTGGCCTGAGCCTCTTCCGTACTACCGCCAATGTGCGGCGTCAGGATGACGTTGGGCAGGCCGCGTAATTCGCTTTCGAACACCTCGTCGTTGGTTTTGGGTTCCTGCGGGAATACGTCCACGGCAGCTCCGCGAATCTTGCCTGACTTGATGGCGTTGGCCAGTGCTTTCACATCCACGACGTGCCCGCGGGAAAGGTTCAGGAATACGACGCCGTCTTTCATCTGGCTAAATTCCTTCTCACCGATGAGCATGGCGTTCGTTTTGCGACCATCCACGTGCAGGGTTACGACGTCCGACTGGCTCAGCAGTTCTTCCAGTGTATGGCACTGCCGGGCGTTGGAAAGCGGAAGTTTTTCCACGAGATCGTAGAACAGTACTTCCATACCTAGGGCCTCGGCTACCACGGAAAGCTGGATACCAATGTTTCCGTAGCCAATCATACCGATTTTCTTGCCGCGTACTTCGTTGGAATTGTTGGCCGACTTGTCCCAGACGCCGTTGTGTAGCTTGACGGATTTCTCGTAAATGCCCCGCATCAGCAGGATCATTTCACCGACCGCCATTTCAACCACCGACCGCGTATTGGAGTACGGAGCGTTGAATACGGCCACGCCGCGTTCTTCCGCCGTTGCCAGATCAATCTGGTTGGTACCGATGCAGAACGCTCCGATGACCATCAAACGCGGAGCATTTTCCAGCACGCGTTTGGTAACCATCGTTTTAGAACGAATCCCGAGGATACTAACGTCCTTGATTTTTTCGATCAGTTCGTCTTCATCCAGTGCCCCTTTCAGGAGTTCTACCTGGAATCCCTCACGGCTGAACATTTCCACCGCCCGGGCGTGTACGTTTTCAAGCAGCAATACTTTCAGCTTGCTTTTAGGGTACGACTGACTGCGGCTTAAGTTATTGAGATACAGAAACTCATCCAGGGACGTCACGATGTGATCAGCCTTTTCGATGACTTTCTGACGTTCGATGTTTTCGGTAAAGGCAAAGAATTTATTCGCCAGTCCCGATTCGCGTAATTCGTAATCCGTATAGCCGTCACCGATGACGTACACGTCACCGGGTAGGCTCAGTTGTTGCAACAGACGCACTTTACCCCCGTTTTTGGAAAGGACGTTGGTGTCGTCGTAACCGATGATGGTACCAGCCTCGTCGAAGCGGAAGGTATTGGCAAAGACGTGATCTTCGCGAACGCCCATTTCCGTAACGATGGGTTCGATAAATTCCCGGAAACCGCTCGATACGATGTAGATCTGGTCGCGGTATTCACTGATAAAATCCTTGTTTCGGGTAAACGAATCCGAGACTTTTCCCCGCAGAAAATCCACGAGTAGCTCGACGTGTTCGCGGCTGGCACTCAGCAGTTCGATCCGCATCTGCAGAGCCTGTTCGAACGAAAGTTCGCCCGCCATACCCCGATCGGTAAGTTCTTTAATTTTTCCCACGACCTCGTCGCGGTTCTTCTGCCCGGCCAGGCTAATGGCCGCCAGCTCATCGAGTCCTTCAACTTTCGTGAACGTTGAATCGAAATCAATCACGAAGTAGGTTTGTTCCAGGGTTTTTGTCAACATAATCAAATGGACCGCTGCTTACACGGATGATTAATCAATTTTGCAGTCCCTACCTAAGGGTGTTGCATCCTGCAATAACTCTGTATTAGATTAGTACGCTTTTAATAAATACCTTAAGGCCAAGTCCTCCGACCACAAAATACCTTGATAGCCGGCCTGATAAAATCCACAATGCCCCCCCTGCGGCGGAGCCTGAAACCAGACCTGTTTTAACGTTTTTATGCGTGCATACGGGTAGCAATCTCTGGAGAGAAAGGGATCGTTCTGGGCGTTAACGATCCGGGTAGGCAGCCGGATTTGATCCAGGAAGTATAACGAAGAATTGGCTTCGTAGTACTCTTCTGCGTCTTTGTACCCGTGTAGTTGTGAAGTGTAAAAATTATCGAAATCGCGAATGGTACGTACTTTGTCCACGTGACTGGCATCGACCAGTTCGGGAAGCAGGGCGGCTTTCTGCCGGATTTTATCCTTCAGCGACCGATTGAAACGGTCGGTATACACCCAGGCCTGCCAGCGTTCGAGGTACGCACTTCCGCTCGACAAATGCAAAGGTACGGAGAAGACCAGTGCTTTGCGGAGTTCCGGGTACGCATTTTGTCCCAATTCGCCCAAATATTTAAGTGTCAGGTTACCACCCAGGCTAAAACCCATCAGATATACGTCTTGATAGCCTTTGGTTAATGCATAGCGAACAACGGTATCCAAATCATCCGTGGCTCCGCTGTGGTAAAAACGCGGCAGGCGGTTCATTTCGCCCGAGCAGCCCCGGAAATTCCAGGCCAGGCAGTCGAAGCCATTCGCACTGAGGTGCTTGACCATGCCTCGGATGTACTGGCTGGAGGAATTACCTTCCAGTCCGTGACTGAGAATGACCAATGGTGTCTGATCGGAAGCGGGCTGAAGCGTGAATTTCCAGTCTAAATCCAGGAAGTCGTCGTCGGGAGTAGTGATGCGTTCGCGTTCGTACACGACCCCAGTCACTTTGCGAAATAAAGCGGGGAAAATGCTTTGGGCATGTCCATCAGGCAGCCAAAACGGGGGACGGTAATCGGATTGTTCAAGTAATGGCATGGGGAACGCCGACCAATGTACTCCACAAAGGTAGCAGCTTATTCGGTTTCCGCGGTACGTAACCATCCTGGTACATCCTTTTCCTACTGAATTTATATACTACAAGCCCTTTTGCCTTGAAAAAACTCCTCTCCTTACTGGCCTTGTGCGTAGGTACGCAACGGCCATCGAAAGCTCAAACCGAAACCCTTCGCTCCTTTGATCAGCAACGGGTCGACCTCACCCAACGGGGTATGTACGTACTAGGTGGCTGGGCCGTGGGAAACTTGGTTTATAGTGCTACCCAGCTCGGCAAAAGCAGTGGCGAAGCCAAAGCCTTTCATCAAATGAACATGGGCTGGGCAGCCATTGATCTGGTCCTGGCGGGAGCCAGTCTGCTCAGTAATCGCAAACCGCTACCCGACCGCTCCGCAGATGAAGTATTGAAGCAGCAACGGAAATTCGAGAAAATATTTCTGATCAATACGGCTCTGGACGTGGTGTACGTGGGCGGAGGCGTGTATCTGAACCAACGCGGAGAACGTCAGGATAAAGCTCAGCTTCGCGGGTTCGGTAAGGCGGTGATCCTTCAGGGAGCTTTTCTGTTTTTGTTCGACGGTGTAATGTACGCTGCTCACCGAACGCATTACCGAAAGAACGATTCGCTCTGGAAAAATCTGGAACCGGCGGATGAAGGTGTGGGGGTAAAAGTGAAGTTTTAACCGGGGGATTGGGAATCCTTTGGTTGGAAAGGTTTTGTAACCCCACCACCTGGGGTTGCACCCCAGGCTAATGATCATTGAACCCCGTTAGGGTTCTTGGGTCGTTTTCGGAAATGAGGTTGATTTGAAAACTTTGGGGTAAACGAACTGCCCGTCAGCGGTTGAAGTCTATCCTAGGCTGTATTTCATCATCCAACTGCACTGATTCACCTCGCTCAAACCACTCAAACCTTACACCATTCAAACCTTCACACTACCCCAACCACTCCTTCCAACACAAACAGAAATACCTATTTTTGCGAAAATCCGGTCTAATCCGGTACGGGTGTATGCTAGAATATAGCTGGTTTATCGACTATGCGGGTACGGTTTCGTTCGCCGTTTCAGGTTCTTTTGCGGCAATGCAGCGTCGATTGGACCCGTTTGGCGTCTTGATCATTGCCTTCGTAACGGCCGTCGGTGGGGGTACCATTCGTGATATACTGCTGGGCAATACACCCGTTACCTGGATGCGAACCACGACTACGCCCCTGATCATTCTGGTGGCCGCTCTGATTTCGATGTTTCTGCGACGGGGAACCGAACGGCTTCAGAAACCCCTGTTACTTTTTGATTCGCTAGGACTTGGCTTTTTTACGCTGGTGGGTATTGAGCAGGCCAGTCGCTACGGCCTGCATCCAGGCATTTGCGTTGCTCTAGGAACGATTTCGGGGTGCTTCGGCGGTGTGATCCGGGATATTTTATTGAATGACATTCCCATCGTATTTCGGCAGGAGATCTACGCTACCGCCAGTATTCTGGGCGGCATCTTGTACTACTTATTTCTGGAATTTTCGCTTACCATTCCACTGGCTAAACTCCTGACCATCGGATTCATTTTTGTTTTTCGACTACTGGTTGTCAGGTACCGCTGGGCGTTACCGCGGTTTTATGAATAGGTTTTTTAGTTGTTGGTTGATCGTTGTTAGCAAGAGAATCTTGTCTGTATCAGCTTTCTAAACCAGCCACTTAGGTCTATTTTCGATCAGGGCTTTCCTACCAATAACGATCAACCAACAACCATCAACTACACTAAAACCGCAACGTAAACACCGTCCGTACCCCTGGCTCGGATTCTACCCGTAGCGTTCCCCGGTGTTGTAGCATGATTTGCCGGGACAGACTCAGACCGATTCCCGAGCCACCTTGTTTAGTAGAAAAGAAAGGTACAAAGATCTTATCCATGGCTTCGGGAATGATCCCTTTCCCCGTATCCGCTATCTGAATGGTTACCCGCTGCGTTTTGTCATTTTCGCCAATCAGTTCCAGACGAGCGTTGGGCACGCCATCCATCGCCTGAATACCGTTTTTAACGAGATTAATCAACACAAATTCCACCAGTTGCGGATCGGCCGTTACTTCCAGCGTTTCTGGTTCGACGCGTAGGACCAGTTCAACGTTTTTATCGGCTAGTTCGCTTTTGTACAAACTTGCCACGTTCTGCAAAATCGTACCGACCGATACCACCTTGAAGTCGGGCTTAGGCAAGCGGGAAAAGCGGCGATACGCATCGATCAACTGCATCAGGCTTTCGCTGCGTCGTTCCATCACCGCCAGCGAATCCATTAAATCATCATACGTTTCCTCGGTCAGTCGCTGATCGTTCTCCCACTCCGACTGCAATAACCCTTTCAGCGAGCCCGACAGCGAGTGAATGGGCGTAATGGAATTAACAATCTCGTGCGTTAGTACCCGCGTCAGGTTTCGCCAAGCGTCAAATTCCTGATTTTGTAGTTCCGACTGAATGTCTTTCAGCGATACCAATTTGAGTTTCTGATCTTTCCGGATGAACTCCGTTACGGCGTAGGCCAGCGTTCGTTCTTCGCCCGTCAGCGTCAATCGTAACAGGCCCGTGTCGCCCGAAGAAGAGGTTTCGAGAGCTTCCACCAGAGCTGGCGAAGTACTATTCAAGTCCTTCAGATTTCGAATAACGACCAGATTTAACAGCCGTTTAGCCGCCGTATTAACCGTTTCGATGTGCCCGTCTTTTCCAAACACCAGCAAACCGACGCTCAGATGCTGAACGATCGTTTCCAGGTAACGGACGAGTTCTTCTTTTTCTGATCGGTTTTTACGGTAGGAATCGATTACTTCCTGAACCAGAAAGTCGTATTCGGGCGAGCCACCCAGATACCGCGTCGTATAATTTCGGGTAAAATCGGCATAGCGGATGGCTTCGAACAGATCCATCACCCGCCGATTGGCCTTTTTCAGGTACGAAACCAGATCAAAACTTAAATACCCCAGCAGCAGTACCAGCACGCCCTTGGTTACAATCAAACGGGTATTGAACCAGAGGTACGCCAGCAGCATACTTACCAGTACAATGATCACTACCCGGAAATAAATCTGAAACGTAAAATTCCTCATGGGGTGCGGCTAGCATTAGAATGTACTGTACATGTTCATGTACTGTTGAATCAGTTTGATCCGGTCGTGTATGTACCTGGGGCCAAAAAAGGTATTCGACCAATCCTCAAAATTTTCGCACTGAAATCCCAGATAGAAAAGCCAGAAGGCGAAACCCAAGTACGGGATGGCCTGTAACTCCTGTTCTGAAAAAGCTTTCTTTTCCCGGTACGCGTTGACAAAGACCCCAAACTGCCGATCGGCTTCTTCCCTAGTGATTTTTTTTAAGAACGTATGAAGGAAAAAGTGGATTTGAAACGACATCAGGTCATTGGCCAGAAAGCCTTTTCCGGCAAAGTCGTAATCAAAGACCGTAAGCGTATTCTGCTCGTCAAAATGAAAGTTCTTGGGTAGGTAATCGTAATGGCAGTAGCCCGTACTGAATCCTGCTGTATCGAAACGCTCCAGCTCGTCTTTTACCCGTCGAGCGGTTTCTTTCAGATAGGCATACCCTTCCGAAAAATGCTCAAAAAAGGGTTTAATTACTTCCAGGGGACGATTCAGCGTCGTTTCCAAATCGTAGGGCTTACGTGGATGACGCAATTCTAGCTGACTGGTGATTGTATGGTTGAACGCCATTTCATGCCCTATGATTCGTAACTGCTCGTCGGAGAAATCATAGACATTTTCACCGTTTGCGTAGGTAAATAGTACACCGTTTCGAATGCCTTCGGCGGCCTGAAACGACTGAATGACTTGCCCCTTTAGATCCGTTATCGGATAGGAAACGTGGGCTCCTCCCGTCCGTAACTGATTCAGCAATTCTACCTCACCCTGAATTTCCGGTAAGGACCGGTGGGCATCCCGGTAGATTTTGAAAATGGCTTTCCCCTCGGCATGTTCCACCCGATAGGTATCGCTGACGCCGCGTAACAGAAGCGAACAACGAACGTCCGAAAACCCGTACGCCTCAGCAAAGTAGGTTCCTAAGGCACGCGACGACAAGGTAGAGTATTGAGTGGGGAACAGAGTCATTAAAGTTAATTTTCGCTAGGATGGATACGAAGACGCGGAGGTTTACAAAGGTCTTTCTTTAGGGTATGGAATCGTGTACTGAAAGGAATTAAAGTCCGTATTTCTCCAGCCGCCGATACAGTGAAGCCCGCGTCAGTCCGAGTTCCGTCGCTGCTTTGGAAATATTGCCGCTGTGTTTGTTGAGTACTTTCCGAATGATGGCTTTTTCCAGCTCGTCCAGATTGAACTGATCGAGGGAAATCGTTTCGCCATTCGTCGGTTTTTCGGGTACCTTTTGAGCGTTGGAAATAAAGAGATCTTCGGGTTGCAGCATATCCTTTTCGCACATGATGACGGCCCGCTCAATGGCGTGTTGCAGCTCGCGAACGTTACCCGGCCAGCCGTACTTGGTCATGCGTTGGATCGCCGCCGGACTTACGTCTTTAATCCGTTTACGGTACTTCTGGGTGTACACCCGCAGGTAGTGATGAGCCAACAGTTCAATGTCTTCGGGGCGTTCGCGAAGGGCCGGAATCCGGAGTTCAATGGTGTTGATCCGGTACAGTAAATCCTGCCGAAATTCGCCTTTGCTCACCATTTCGGACAGGGGCATATTGGTCGCACAGATGAGTCGAATGTCGATGGATTTAGGGCGATTGGAACCTACCCGCGTGACCTGCCGGCCTTGCAGGACGGTTAGCAATTTGGCCTGCATGGGCAAAGGAATGTTTCCAATTTCATCCAGGAAAATAGTCCCTCCGTCGGCGGCTTCGAAGCGTCCGGCCCGGTCTTCGCGGGCGTCCGTGAAGGCTCCTTTGACGTGTCCAAAGAGTTCACTTTCGAACAGATGCTCGCTGATGGCTCCCAGATCCACGCTGATAAAGGCCTGCCGCGAACGATTGGAGTTTTGGTGCAGGGAACGGGCAATCAGCTCTTTCCCTGTACCATTTTCTCCCAAAATCAGTACGTTGGCGTCCGTAGCGGCCACTTTCTGAATGGTACCGAAGACCTCCCGCATGGCTGAACTTACCCCAACCATTTCACCAAACCGGGCCTGCTGATCGCGGGCAATGATGGCATTTTGCGACTTGAGTTTTTCGACTTCCAGTTTCGACTTCCGCAGAGAAAGGGCGGACAATAACGTCGCGAGCAATTTCTCGTTACTCCAGGGCTTCAGGATAAAATCCGTTGCCCCGGACTTTACGGCCCGCACGGCCATTTCTACGTCGCCGTACGCCGTAATAAGCAGCACAATCGCCGCCGGATCGATTTGCAGAATTTTGTCCAGCCAGAAAAACCCCTCCGTTCCCGAGGTAACGTCCTGCGTGAAATTCATGTCCAGCATAATCACATCATAGCCTTCCTGACGCAATAGATTGGGCAGATTTTCGGGATTTTTTTCAGTATCAACGCGGGTAAAATGTTGTTTCAAAAGCAGACGAGCTGCTTTTAGAAGGTCTTCGTTATCATCGACGACCAGGATTCGAGCGGGGGTTAATGGCATTCTATACTTTTAGTTTGCAGTTGTCGGTTTTCAGCAGTCCCCGCATTGCATACGGGGCTATTCACATTGAACCCCTCTGGGGTTCGACCTATCTATAGGCTTCTTCAGAAACTCGGTATAGCTATCGGAATCTATACTCTTCAGCCTCAGGTGAAAAGTGGAAAGCCATATCCATAGGACTAATCGAGCCCCGCCTTGCCTACGTGCTAGTTCGACTAATCTATCCTGTCTTCTCTTAAAATCATACCATTTCGGGAAATCACGGGAAAGCTAGTAAAAACTGTCCGAATCCGTACAGTAGCTGTACGCAGGCGTACACTATTTTCGCAAAAAAAGCCATTTCCAGCTAACTGAGGGCATTTTTAAAAGTTTGGCACACCTTTGGCATTAGAGAGGTCAAGGGTTTAGTAAGCGTAACCGGCGAACGACCCTAAACAGCCGTTCGCCGGTCTTTTTTAATTCAACTATCGAAATGGAAACTCTTTGCAAAACTGATCGTACCGCCTTAGTAGAAGCCTGCCGACAAGGGGACCGCTCGGCTCAGTACGAACTGTATCGCCTGTATTCCAAATCGATGTACAACGTTTGCTACCGGATTCTGAACCATACTGCCGAAGCCGAAGACGTGTTACAAGATGCCTTTGTGAAGTTTTTCCAACGCATCCACGAATTTCGGCAAGAAAGTACGGTGGGAGCTTATCTGAAGCAGATTGTTGTCAATGAAGCCCTCAATCGCCTGCGTCAGCGTCGAGTACAGTTGGTGGAAATCGAAGAAAATTTCGACATGCCTTTTGAAGCCGCCGCTGAACCCGACGAATGGGAAGTATCACATGTACGGGCTGCGATGATGAAGTTACCCGATGGTTTCCGTACGGTCCTTACGCTGCATTTGCTGGAAGAGTACAGCCATGATGAAATTGCCGAAATGTTACAAATCTCCGCCTCCACGTCCCGCACCCAGTTCATGCGGGCCAAGAATAAACTGAGAGAGATGTTAAGCCAATATTGAGTTTTTAGTTTACCGTTTTCAGTTTCCAATTAATTAGCTTCCTGCTTAACTGAAAACGGCAAACCGACAACCGCAAACTGTATAACCAATTAACCATTTTTTCCCCGTGGATAAGAAAATTGAAAGAAAATTCTGGAACCGTAAACGTGTCTTTTTTTTAACGGGCGGTTTGCTCCTGGTGTCGCTCACGTTGTGGGCACTGGTATTCCGGGATAAGCGTACACAACTACGGGTCGAGACGGAAAAGCTGACCGTATCGAGTGTTTCGCAGGGTGCTTTTAACGAATTTATTCCCGTCAACGGTACGGTTATCCCCATCCAGAGTGTACAGCTGGACGCCGTAGAAGGCGGTTCGATTGAGAAAATCTTCAAGCAATCGGGTGATATGGTGAAGGCGGGCGACGTGATTCTGCAACTCTCCAATACAGAATTGAAACTAAACGTACTGACGCGGGAAACGGCTCTGTACGATCAGTTGAACAACGCCCGTACCTCCCGTCTGCAATTGCAACAGAATACGCTGGCCCTTCAGAATACGCTGGCTGAGATCGATTACCAGGTAAAAATCAAGGAGCAGCAACTGAATCGGAACGACCGGGCTTCCAAGTACCTTTCGGAAAAAGAAATGCAGGATGTTCGGGAGGAAGTGTCCTATCAGAAACGCCGTCGCAACGTCACCCAGCGTTCCTACATGCAGGATTCACTAATTCGGATTCAGCAAAATTCGCAGCTCTCACAATCCGAAAAACGGATTTGGGAAAGCATTCAGAACGTAGGCCAAATGCTGGATAACCTGCTGGTAAAGGCTCCCATCTCCGGTCAGCTTTCAACCGCTACGGACTTGCAGATCGGTCAGCTGATTACAAAAGGTACCAAGATCGGTCAGGTCGATATTCTGGATAAATTCAAAGTGCGGGTGCCCATCGACGAACTGTACCTGCCCCGCATTGTGAAAGGCTTGGAAGGTTACGCGGATCTGGATGGAAAAGAATATAAACTTGTGGTTGACAAAGTTTTCCCCACGGTTACTAACGGTCGTTTTGAAGTCGATATGCTTTTTGCTCAGACGGCTCCTACGGATATTCGTCGCGGTCAAACCTTACGCATTCGTCTGGAACTGGGTAAACCCGAACAAGCAGTACTGCTTCCCACGGGTGGTTTCTACCAGCAAACGGGCGGTAACTGGGTATTCGTGGTGGAAGCGGGTGGACAACGGGCTGTACGCCGTAACATCCAGTTGGGCCGCAAGAATCCGACGTACTACGAAGTCCTGGATGGCCTGAAACCCGGCGAAAAAGTCATCACCTCGAGTTACGAGTTCTTCGGCGACAATGAAGTACTCAATCTCAATGAAAAGCAACCGTAACGTTTATCAACCACCGATTTCACGGAGTTACTTCGTGAAATCGGTGCCCAACTTTGAGTCACTCTGTGGTTAATCCTTTACCATTCATCTGAAGTTCAACACACACGTACAACCATGATCCAAATCAAAAACCTCCGAAAAGTTTACCGTACCGAAGAAATTGAAACAACGGCTCTCGATCATGTGAATGTGGAAATTGCCGACGGCGAATTTGTCGCGATCATGGGTCCGTCGGGTTGCGGAAAATCGACTTTACTCAATGTATTGGGTATGCTGGACAACCCTTCTACGGGCGAGTACAACTTCTGGGGCGAAGAAATTTCGAAGTACTCGGAACGCCAGCGGGCGAAGCTCCGTAAGGGAAACATCGGTTTCGTATTCCAGAGCTTTAACCTGATCGACGAACTGACCGTATACGAAAACGTTGAACTTCCCCTGCTGTACCTCGGCAAATCGGCTTCCGAACGCAAAGAGCTCGTTGAAACGGTACTGACCCGCATGAACATCATGCACCGGAAAGACCACTTCCCCCAGCAGCTTTCCGGCGGTCAGCAGCAACGGGTAGCCATCGCCCGGGCCGTAGTCGCTAAACCCAAGCTGATCCTCGCCGATGAGCCGACGGGTAACCTCGATTCGACCAACGGCGAAGAGGTCATGAAACTGCTTCAGCAACTCAACGAAGAAGGCACGACCATCATCATGGTAACGCACTCCCCTTACGATGCCAACTACAGCCACCGGATCATCAACCTCTTCGACGGCCACGTGGTGACGGAAAACGTGAATACGAAGTTTCATATCTGATGTTTTGAGTTTGGGGTTTAGGGTTTTGAGTGCGGAAACTTTCTTTGGAATGACTCTGCGGTCATTTTGCAGTATTCTGCACTTCAACCTTTTAAACCCAAAACACTAAACTCAAAACGGCAGCATCGGCTGCTCTAAGCCCACAACTCCAAACCTCCTTTCCCCTTCAGCTATGTTTTCCAACTACTTCAAAATTGCCTTTCGTAATCTCTGGAGAAACGGTGTTTTTTCGGTGATTAACATTGTTGGTCTGGCTCTGGGTGTGGCCTGTAGTTTGTTGATTGGGCTTTGGGTACAGGATGAGCTGGCGATGGATAACTACCACGCCAAAAGTCCGGTGCTGTACCGAATCATGCAAAGCCAGACGTTCAACGGCGAAACCAATGCTGGTCCGCATACTCCGGGTTTGCTCAGTTACGAGTTGAAGAAGAAGTTTCCGGAAGTGGTACATGCGTCGGGTTTCACCTGGGAGACTGATCTGAACTTCACGGTCGGCGATAAATTCAACAAGCAGAAAGCCCGCTGGGCCGGTGAAGACTGGTTCAAGATGTTTTCGATTCCCCTGTTAGCAGGTACGCCCGCCACGGCCTTGAAAGCTCCCGAGAGTATTGCCATTTCCCGGAAAATGGCTGATAATTACTTCGGCAGTCCACAAAACGCCATGGGCAAAACGGTTGAAGTGGCGGGCCGTGACATTCCGTATAAAGTCACGGCCGTTTTTGAAGATTTACCCACCCAGGCTTCCGAGAAGTACGATTTCCTGCTTACCTGGGAAGACTTCCGCAAGCGAAACAACTGGGTCGAACAATGGGGTAACAATGGTCCCCGTGTATACTTTGAGCTTCGCCCGGATGCGAATACGGCTAACGTAGAAAAACGGCTGAAGAAATTTTTGAATAACTATCGGAAAGAAGAGTATCCCAACACCCTGTTCATGCAGCCCCTCAGTGAATCGTATCTCTACAACGATTGGCGGGGCGGTACTCAAAACGGGGGTAGGATTGAGTACGTCCGTTTATTCAGCGTGGTCGCCGTTTTTATTCTGCTCATTGCCTGTATCAACTTTATGAATCTGGCTACGGCCCGTTCCGAACGCCGTAGCCGCGAGGTGGGCGTTCGGAAAGTAATGGGAGCCGTCCGGGAATCGCTGATTGGGCAGTTTCTGGCTGAATCGTTCCTGATTACCGCTCTGGCCGTACTGGTGGCTATTGGTCTGGTAGAACTGGTCATGCCTAACTTCAATGAACTCACTGAAAAACAACTCGTTCTGAGTTATACCCAACCGACCACGTATCTAATTTTGCTGGGCGTAACTCTACTAACGGGTCTCGTCGCGGGTAGCTATCCGGCGTTTTACCTGTCAGGCTTCAATCCGGCCCGTGTACTGAAAGGTCGCCTAAAGTTCTCCCGGGGTAGTAAACTGTTCCGTCAGGGACTCGTAGTTTTTCAATTTACGCTTTCCATTCTCCTCATTGTCGGTACCATCATCATCTATCGGCAGGTGAGTTTTATCCAGAATAAAAACCTTGGCTACGATCGCGAGAATTTGATTTACATTCCGATGGAAGGCGAGTTATCGACCAAATACCGGACCATCTATCAGCAACTCCTGCATATGCCGGGGATCCAGTCCATCAGTACCATCAATCAGGTGCCCGGTGAATTTGGCAGCAACACCACGGGCGTAAACTGGCCCGGAAAAGATCCGGAATCCCGTCCGCTGTTTGAGGCAACGGGTATTGGGTATGACGGCCTGAAAACACTGGGCATCAAGCTCTTGTCGGGTCGGGAATTTTCCGAAAAATACGCTACCGATTCCGCCGCGTTCCTGATCAATCGTGAAGCCGCTGCCTTGATGGGGTATAAAGATCCGGTGGGCAAACCGATTACGTTCTGGGACCGTCCGGGTACAATTATCGGGCTGGTGGATGAGTTTCATTTTCATTCACTCCACGAACAAATCAGACCCTTGATTCTGCGGCTGGATGCGGGCTGGTCAACCTCCTACTACGGAGCCATGATGGTCCGGACCCAACCGGGGCAAACCCAGCAGGCCATTGCCAGTCTGGAAAGCATCTGCAAACAGGCCAATCCCAAATTCCCCTTCACTTACCGTTTTGCTGACGTAGAATACGGCAAGCTGTACCGTTCCGAACAGGTCATGGGAACCCTGGCTAAAGTTTTCGCCGGGCTGGGCATCTTCATTTCCTGTCTGGGCTTACTGGGACTGGCCGCCTTTACCGCCGAACAGCGAACCAAAGAAATTGGCATTCGAAAAGTACTGGGAGCCAGCGTGTTCAGTGTTATCTCTCTACTTTCCAAAGACTTCGTCAAACTCGTAGGCATTGCCTTCCTGCTGGCCTCGCCGGTCGCCTGGTGGGCTCTGGGAGACTATCTTGATAAGTTCTATTACCACGTAAATCTCGACTGGTGGGTATTCGTGGGAGCGGGCATACTGGCCCTGCTCGTCGCTCTGCTCACGGTGAGTTCACAGGCTTTCCGGGCGGCTACTGTCAATCCGGTGAAGAGTCTGAAAAGTGAGTAATGGCTCGTTGTGGGTTGTTAGGTTGTTTACTGCGTTAAAAGTCAACGCTGATAAACACCTTCTTTAACCCAAAACAAACAACCATCAACGAACAACAAACAATCAAAGCCTAACACCCCAGCAGCCATGTTACAGAACTATCTCAAAATCGCCTGGCGAAGTTTATGGAAGAACCGGCTGTTTTCCATGGTCAATCTCGTGGGGCTGGCTCTGGGGCTTACGGCTTCGCTGCTCATTCTGGAATACGTCAGTTTCGAGAAAAGCTTTAATACCTTTCATCCGCAACTGCCCAGCCTGTACCGAATCCTGATGAAGGATCAGGCGGGTACTACCCAGGGAAGTTCGGCTCCGGGCATTATTCTCCGGGCCGATTTCCCCGAAATCAAAGGCTACTGCCGCTTAGCCGAGGGCATTTCAAACGGTATCATCACCGTTGCGAACCAGACCTTTCGGGAGGAACATTCGGCTTATGCGGATGCTTCTTTATTCGAACTTTTTCAGTTTCCGCTGCTATCAGGTTCCGCTCAGGAGCTTAAGAAGCCTCTCACTGTAGCCCTGTCCGCCCATCAGGCCCGTACACTCTTTGGCAGTACTGACGTCGTGGGTAAAAGCCTGTCACTGGCCAATCAGTTCGGAAAGCTGGAGTACGCCGTAGCGGCTGTGTACGAAAACATGCCCGAAAACTCGGATCTACAGGTGGACCTGGTTCTTTCCCTGGCGACTTTACAAAACCCGGCCATTGTGGCGTCCAATAGCTGGGTCGACCCGACGGGCGTGGGGGCACAGTTTCTGACAACCTACGTGCGACTCGCTCCGCAAAGTTCTGTCAGCCACGTGGAAGCCAAATTTAATGCCCTGCTCAAGACCCTACCCACCGGAACCACGGACGAAATCCGATTACAGGCGGTTTCGTTTCAGCACCTCGGCTCTTCCCTCAACGACTCCTACCTCACCTACGGCAACCTGGGATTCGTGTATATCATGACCGGCATTGCCTTACTGATTTTACTGATTGCCTGGTTCAACTACGTCAACTTAAGTACGGCGTTGTCCACCAAACGCTCGAAAGAAGTGGGCGTTCGGAAAGTCATTGGTGCTCACCGCAGTCAGTTGATCACTCAGTTTTTGGGCGAATCCATGATCCTGAATCTGACCGCCTTTCTACTGGCTCTGGTTCTGGTGGATCTGCTTCAGCTTCCCTTTAATCTGCTGATCAGGAAAAATCTTTCGTTATCCATCCTGTTCCACTCTTCGTTTGGACTGTATGGTCTTCTGTTCTTCATCGCCGGAAGTGTGCTTTCAGGAGCGTATACGGCCTTCATTCTGAGTGGTATTAATCCCATACTGAGTTTAAAGGGTGGATTTCTGAAATCGGGACGGGCCTGGCTACGGCAATCGCTTGTCGTCTTTCAGTTCAGCATTTCCATTGCCCTGATTGCCGCTACGTTCATCGTCTACCATCAGTTGCACTACATGCAGCGTAAAAATCTGGGTATGAACCTCCAGCAATTGCTGGTGATGCAGGGACCGGAAGTAGGGCGGGAAGACAGTCTGTTTCAGGACCGGGCCGTAGGCTTTCGGAACGCCGTCAGTCAGTTGGCTTTCGTATCGTCCTTCAGCAATACGGGAAATGTTCCGGGCAATGGCTTTAACTTCTCGACGGAAAATGTCTTACGAACCGACCAGACTGCCGCTGAGGCCCATACCAGTTACAAAGTCTTAATCTGCGATGACCAGTATTTTAAAACCTACGACATTGCTTTAGCCACCGGCCGTGCGTTTACGAAGGGGGAAACCGAAAAATCCTGGAAAAACGTAGCTCAGGTGGTACTGAATGAAGCCGCCGTTGCCCGCTTGTCCGCTACGCCGACGAGTATCCTTGGGAAAACCATCAGCTTCAATGGACAATCCGTGGAAGTGATTGGGGTCGTTAAAAATTACCACCATTTGGGTTTGAAGGAAGTCATTCAACCCATCGTTTTCTGGCCGCAGCAAAATACGACCTACTTCACGGCTCAGATTTCCACGGATCAGCTACCGAAACACCTGAGTCAGATTCAAACCCTGTACGAACGATTTTTCCCGGGCAATCCCTTTTCATTTCATTTCGCTGACGAACAGTTTAACTACCAATACCAGACGGAGCAACAGTACAGCGAATTGTTTACGTTGGCGGCTGGACTATCCATCTTCATCGCCTGCCTGGGTCTACTCGGACTGGCCGCTTTTAGTGCCGAACAGCGAACCAAGGAAATTGGTATCCGGAAAGTGCTTGGAGCGAGCGTGGTTCAACTATCCGCCATGCTTTCCAAAGATTTTGTCCGCCTGGTCCTAATTGCTCTCCTCTTCGCGGTTCCGCTGGTCTGGTTGACTATGGAACGCTGGCTGGAACAGTTTGCCTATCACGTCTCGGTGCAGTGGTGGATCTTCGCCGGAGCCGGACTCCTGACCCTGACAATCGCTTTACTCACGGTTGGTTATCAGTCCATTCGAACGGCGTTGATCAATCCGGTAAAGAGTTTAAAGAGTGAATAATTGGTAGTTGTTGGTTACTGGTTAAGGGTTGCTTATTGTAAAAATGAAACAACAGCTATTCAAAAGTCTCAATTCCTAACAACCAACAACGAAAAACTAACAACAACCAGCGATCAACCATCAACCACTTTATGTTATCTAATTATCTAAAAATCGCTTTTCGAAACCTCTGGCGAAATAAAACCTACTCGTCCATCAACCTGTTTGGGCTGGCCTTTGGTATCGCGACGTGCTTACTGATTACCTTTTATGTGATCGATGAGCTGAGTTACGATCGCTTTCTGGGCCATGCGGATCGGGTCTATCGCATCAATACCGACATCAATTTCGGTGGTTCCGAATCCCGTACGGCGGCTACTGCGGCTCCCATGGGACCTGCCCTGGCCCAGGCCTATCCAGACATTGAAGCGGCGGCCCGCATCCGCGACCAGTCTCCGGGTATGATTCGAAAAGGGACGGAGAAAATTCAGGAACGATCCGTCTACGCCGATTCAACGCTCTTCGACGTACTGGGCCTGACCGTCCTTGCGGGCAACTCCAAAACCGCTCTCAATCAGCCCCATACGGTAGTAATTACCCGCCGCATGGCCCTGAAGTATTTCGATACCCCGGAAGCCGTTGGTAAAACATTAATACTGAACGAAAACATTCCGTATAAAGTCACGGGCGTGATCGAAGACCTGCCCCGTACTTCTCACCTTAATGCGGATCTGTATTTCAGTATGCTGGATCACGCTGACAGCAAGGAAAATAGCTGGCTAAGCCACAACTACAGTACGTATATTTTATTGAAGCCCGGCGTACCCACCCAGCGGGTCGAAGGTCAAATTCGGCAACTATTTTTGAAGCACGGCGGTCCGATGATTCAGCAGTGGCTGGGTAAAAACGTAGCCGAGCTGGAAGCAGGTGGCAGCTACGTCCGCTATTCACTCCTACCCGTTCCGGACATTCATTTACATTCCAATCGCGTGGATGAAATGAATCCCTCGGGTAACATTCAGTACGTTTACATCTTTTCGGCCATTGCCATTTTCATACTTTTCATTGCCTGCATCAACTTCATGAACCTCGCGACGGCCCGTTCGGCTCACCGGGCCAAGGAAGTAGGCGTACGAAAGGTACTCGGTTCGGCGAGTGCCCACCTGATCGGACAGTTTCTGACGGAATCCATTCTGCTCAGTTTCATGGCCTGTAGCATTTCCTTACTTCTGGTAGAACTGGCCTTGCCCGCTTTTAACCAATTGGCCGACAAACAGCTTTCGCTTAATTTCATTCGTGACTGGTACCTCCTGCCCTTCCTGCTGACCTTTGCTCTGTTCGTAGGCGTACTGGCGGGCAGCTACCCGGCCTTTTATCTGTCTTCTTTCGAACCGGCTAAAGTACTGAAAGGCAAGCTAACCGCCGGGATGCGAAGCGGCTGGCTGCGGAGTTCGCTGGTCGTCTTCCAGTTTTTCGCCTCGGTATTTCTGATCATCTGTACCCTGGCGATTCATCGGCAACTCAATTTCATTCAGCAGAAACAGGTGGGTTTTGATCGCGAGCAAGTCCTCATGCTTGATGGCGTCTATGGCCCCCAGGTACAGGCCTTGAAAAACGAAATTTTACGCATCCCCGGCGTACAAAGCGGAACGGTTACGGGCTACCTGCCGACCCCTTCGTGGCGGGGAAACGATTCGTTTTTTCCGGAAGGCGAAATAACCCCGGAACGGGCCGTACAGATGCAGACGTGGTACGTAGATCCGGACTACATGAAAACGATGGGCTTACAGTTGCTGGCCGGACGGAATTTCTCCGATCAGATGGCGACGGATTCATCGGCGGTTATTCTCAATGAAACCGCGGCGAAACTCTTCGGCTACACAAGTGCGACCGGACGAAAAATTGCAGAACTTGACGATCCACAAACGGGCCGAACCCGGCAATTAAACGTCATCGGCGTCGTAAAAAATTTCAACTATGAGTCCCTCCGGGAGAACGTTGGAGCTTTATGTCTCCTACTCAACGCCAAGCCAGCGGGCTATGCCTCTTTTCGACTGAAGACTCAGCAACTGCCCGAAACCGTAGCCAAAATTGAACAAACCTGGCAACGCGTACTGCCGGGGCAACCCTTCCGGGCTCAGTTTATGGACGAAGCCTTCGACAGTATCTACCGTAGCGAGCAACGCGTCGGCAAAGTCTTCCTGTCATTTGCGATTACGGCCATTGTCATTGCCTGCCTGGGGTTGTTTGGACTAGCGGCCTATTCGGCTGAACAGCGTACCAAAGAAATCGGGGTACGGAAGGTACTGGGAGCCACCGAACTGCAACTCGTCGCTTTGCTCTCCAGTGATTTCGTGCGGCTCATCGGAATCGCCTTCCTCATCGCCGTTCCCATTGCTTGGTACGTCATGAACCAATGGCTCGAAGGCTTTGCCTATCGCAGCTCGCTGAGTATCTGGATTTTCATCGGGTCGGGAGCCGCTTCGCTGTGCATTGCCCTGCTGACGATTAGTAGTCAGGCGATTCGGGCAGCGGCCATGAACCCCGTCAAGAGTTTAAAATCGGAGTAGTTTTTTCGCCTACGGCTGATGCTCAGCCGTAGGGTTTTCCCGTATTGATTCATTCCCTTTCTTTCAACGTTTATGTTTCAGAACTATCTCAAACTCGCCCTCCGTAATCTCTGGAAGAGTCGCCTCTTTACGGGCCTCAACATGCTGGGCCTTTCGCTGGGTCTGACGGTTTCGTTACTGCTATTCTTGTACATCAAGGATGAGTTAGCCTTTGATCGGTACCATCGGCAGGCCGAGCAGATTTACCGGGTGAATCTGGCGGTATCGTTTGACGGTAAAGAAGAGAAATGGGCGACGGCTCCGAACATCGTTGGCCCGATCATGCAGGAGAAAATCCCCGGTGTGAAGCAGCAGGTTCGGTTTCTGAAACACAACTTCGGAGAATCGGCTTTCATTACGACGGGCGAAAAGAAATTCGTTGAAAAAAGTCTGTACTGGGCGGATTCCACGCTTTTTCAGGTATTTGATATTCCACTCGTACAGGGAAATCCCCAAACGGCACTTGAAAAACCGAATCAGGTACTGATCAGTCAGCGTACGGCCGAACGCTATTTCGGTAGCGAAAATCCACTCGGCAAAGACCTCAAAGTCGATAACCGAACGACGCTGGAGGTAACGGGCGTCTACGCAGATTTTCCCGATCACTCTTCGTTCGATGCCAACCTGATTGGTTCATTCGCTACGGAAACCTGGGCGTATAAAAACCTTTCCTGGAGCAATGCCAGTTTTGAAACCTACGTCCTGTTAAACCCTCAGACCCAGCCTACTTCGGTGGAGCGGCAGTTGGACAAGCTGATTAAACAGAATGTTCCCGAAGAGAACCGTTACTATACCGCGTACCTGCAGCCCTTAACGGACCTTCATTTACATTCCGAAGACGTTGCCCACGTGTACACCCAAAAAATCGGTGACCCGCAACAGGTACGGATTCTGGTGGTACTGGCCATTGTGGTACTGGTCATTGCCTGTATCAATTACATGAACCTGAGCACGGCTCGCTCGCAGCAACGTTTTCGGGAGGTGGGCATTAATAAAGCCCTGGGAGCTTCCCGCAGTTT
The DNA here is from genome assembly GCF_048595215.1 of Siphonobacter sp. Lineage (NCBI taxonomy): Bacteria > Pseudomonadati > Bacteroidota > Cytophagia > Cytophagales > Cytophagaceae > Siphonobacter > Siphonobacter sp. The sequence goes on along the minus strand of NZ_JBMDWJ010000217.1, from coordinate 32,652 downwards.
AGTTGCCCGTCGGTTCTATATCGAAACAGCAATTCTGGTGTTGCTATCCATTCTGCTGAGTATCGCTCTACTGGAAGCTTTTTTACCCGTATTTAATCGTCTCGCTTCGCGGAACCTTACAGCCAATGCGGTTCTGTCGCCCGAAGTCATTGTCGGATTAGTACTGACGGGAACCCTCGTGACGCTGATTGCTGGTTCGTACCCGGCGTTGTACCTGTCGTCCTATTCCCCTAAAAATCTGTTACAAACCAATTTCCGGGCCAATACCGGAGCTGGCTTGTTCCGCCGTAGTCTGGTCGTCATCCAGTTTACGGCTTCCATTGTACTCGTCATCAGTAGTATCATTTTCTACCAGCAGCTTCGGTTTGTACAACATCAGAAGCTGGGGTATCAGCCCGAACAGGTGGTAGCGATTACTACCGTTGCGGCGGAGTCCAAAACGCAAATTGACGGACTGATCAACCGCGTCCGCTCCCTCCCCGACGTGGTGGAAGTATCCCGGGCCCAGACATTTCCGGCCAGTGGCGGCAGTGGTCGTTCGCTACGAAAGAATCTACAGTCATCGGAAGAATTCAAAATGACGACCAATCGTGCAACGCCGGATTTTGTACAGGTACTGGGACTGAAACTGATTGCCGGAAAAACCCTTCCCTCGATTCCTAAAGATGCCAAAGACACGACGGTTCAGGTCGTATTGAACCGCAAGGCAGTAGCTTTTCTCGGTTACACGCCGGAAAACGCCATCGGCCGGAAAGCGTACGGACTTTTCGGTGATAACAATACGGAGATCGTGGGCGTAGTCGAGGACTTTCATTTTGAAAATTTCCATCAACCCATCGGGGGTTATGCTTTTCATAACGCCAATACCGAATCGTACCGTTACCTGCTGGTGAAACTCCGCACGCAGCGGCTTACACAGGCTATGTCGCAGCTGGAAAACGTGTTTTCGGAGAGCCTGCCACAGTCGGCTTTTGACTACACCTTTCTGGATCAATACCTGAATAACCTCTACCAGACTGAACAGCGAACGGCTCAGGTCGTACTGGTTTTCTCCATCCTGACCATCCTCATCGCCTGCCTCGGCCTGTTCGGATTGGCGGCGTATGCGGCGGAACAACGGACCAAAGAAATTGGCGTTCGCAAAGTACTGGGAGCCAATGAATTTCAACTGGTCACCCTGTTATCCAGCGACTTCCTGAAACTCGTAGGTCTTGCCTTCCTGATTGCCTCGCCCCTGGCCTGGTGGATGATGAATGAATGGCTGACCAGCTTTGCCTATCGCATCCAGATTAGCGGCTGGGTATTCGTGGTTGCCGGGTTACTGGCCTTGCTGATTGCTCTCCTGACGGTCAGTAGTCAGGCCCTGCGTGCAGCGTTGATGAATCCCGTTCGAAGTCTGAAAAGTGAATAAATTTTTCCCGTAAATCCTGAATCGATGCTCCGCAATTACATCCAAATCGCCCTACGGAACTTATGGAAAAACAAGTCTTTTTCCCTGATCAACATCGTTGGTCTGGCCGTAGGTATGGCTTGCTGTATGCTCATTTTACTGTACGTGCAGCAGCAATTGAGTTATGACCGCCATCACGAACGGGCGGGTGATTTATACCGTCTGGTAACGGAATTTGTCACCGAGAACAAAACCGAACGGGCCCCCACGAGTGCGGCTCCCGTAGCAGCGGCTCTCAAGAACGAGTTTCCGGAAGTCGAAGAAGTCACCCGCGTATTCATTCCTTTTTCGGAAGATAAAGCCATTCTCAGACGGATGGAGGGCGGTCGTTCCGTCCAGACTTTTTACGAAAGCAAGGGAGCGTACGCCGATCCTACGTTTTTTAAACTGTTCACGTATTCATTCCTGGAAGGCAACGCTCAGCGAGCGTTGGATCAACCCAATACGGTTGTGCTGTCCAAAGAGGTTGCTCAAAAATTATTTGGTAATGCTCCGGCTCTGAACCGCGTCATCCGGATTAGCAATAGTAACGGCGACCTGGACTTTAAGGTAACGGGCGTATTTGAATCCAAAGGCTCTTCGCACCTGGATACACACTACCTCATGTCGCTGCAAACGGGCGAGCTGGGAGCCTTTGTACGAAGCATCCAGAATTTCGCCGTGAACAACATGTTCTTTACCTACATCAAGCTTCGGCCCGGTAGCGATGCCAAGGCTCTGGAAGCCAAGTTTCCGGCCTTCATTCAAAAGTACATGGGCGAAGACTTGAAGAAGGTCGCCTTTCGCAAAAATCAGTACCTGGAATCGGTGCCTCGCATTCATCTGCATACGGAATCCGAAGGCATGTTCAATAAAAAAGGAAACAGTCAGCTGGTGTACATTCTGGCTACGGTAGCCCTTTTTACGCTACTGATTGCGTGTATCAACTTCATGAACCTGAGTACGGCCCGTTCGGGCAAGCGGGCAGCGGAAGTGGGCGTACGTAAAGTCATGGGTGCTGAAAAGCAAACGCTCGTCGGTCAGTTTCTGGGTGAGTCGATGCTGATTAGTCTGCTTTCACTTACCATTGCCATTCTGCTGGTGGAACTCAGTCTGCCGGTATTTAATCAGGTTGCCGGTACGGATTTGCACGTATCCCTGACGAAAGATTACGACAAGCTCCTGCTATTTGTGGGACTGGCTTTACTAACGGGCCTGGTAGCGGGCAGTTATCCGGCCTTTTATCTGTCTTCTTTCAATCCCGCCCAGGTCTTGAAGGGCAAAGCCAGTAACAGTCTGGCCGTTACGCAATTGCGTAAAGGGCTGGTTGTCTTTCAGTTTGGCCTATCGATTATGCTGATTCTGGGTTCGCTGGTGATCTGGCAGCAGATGCGTTTTCTTCAGGAAAAAGACCTCGGCTTTGTAAAAGATCAGCAGCTAGTGATTCCCCTGCGTACCTCCCAGGCCAAAGACAATTACCAGACATTCAAACAAGCCATTGAAAAAAATGCGGAGGTGGTTTCATCCGCCGCGGCTACGAGTTATCCGGGCGTCTTTGTAGCGGGCGATCAGAATTTCATACGGTTGGGTCAAAGCGTCGAGCAAGGCATAAACGTAAAGATGAATCACGTTAACTACGATTTTCTGGAAACCATGGGCTTCCATTTGCTCAGTGGACGCTTTTTCTCGACCAAATTTCCGGCGGATACCGCCCATCGAATCATCCTCAACGAAACAGCCGTTGCCCGTTTAGGCTATACGCCTCAGAATATAGTCGGCCAACAGATACGCTGGAAAAGCCCGGATGAACACCTCGATTATCAGGTGGTCGGTGTTGTCCGGGATTTCAATTTCATGGGTCTGCAACAGCCCATCAACAGCTTTGGATTCACACTGGCTCCCTGGGGCCTTAATTACATGGTCATCCGAACCAATACGCCCCAGGTGAAACGGCTACTGGCTTCGCTGGAAAGTACCTGGAAAAGTCTGAACGCGGATGAGCCTTTTGAGTATAGCTTCCTCGATCAGGATTTTCAGCGGAATTACGAAGCCGAGCAAACCATGGGAACCATGATTGGCTACTTTACAGCGATAGCCATTCTGATTGCCTGTCTGGGTTTATACGGACTGGCGGCCTTTACAGCGGAGCAGCGGATCAAAGAAATTGGGGTTCGGAAAGTACTGGGAGCCAGTGTCGGTCACATCGTAGGTCTGCTTTCGAAAGACTTCATGACACTCGTCCTGATTGCCTATGTGCTGGCCGTACCCATCTCCTGGTACCTGATGAACGAATGGTTACAGGCCTTTGCGTTCCGCATTAACCTGAGTTGGTGGCTTTTTGCCGGAGCGGGAGGTATTGCGTTTCTGATTGCTCTGGCCACGGTCAGTAGCCAGACGATTCGGGCGGCAATGGTGAATCCGGTAAAGAGTCTGAAGAGCGAATAACCTGCTTGTCACCGGCGAAACGCTCCTTGTAACCAACGGGTTTATCAAAAGCTCAGCCGCCTCTACTCCATGTCCGAAACTGTACATCGACCGTTCAGTTTCGGACATTTATCTTTTATTATTGTATTGATTATCAGTTCATTATCAATATCATCCTTCAACTGGCATACTTTTAAAACACAGCCCTTTACCTGATCGTATAACTTCTTAACCAGCCGCACGTATGTCCTATATTGCAATACCTCTGCCTTCGTTGCCCGGGAAACAGGAAATTGAAATTTCGGTAAGCATCAACGGTCAAAAACAGGACTTGCATTACCGGGTCGAGCTGTTTCGCTGGGACGACTGCTCGACGCCCTCGTTCAATCGCGTGGAATGCCTGCGGGAAATGCTGACGACTTACGATCAGGAATGGTCGCTGTACTACATCGGGGCTCCGACGGATGATTTTGTACCCATCACGTTCGTCAAGAAAGATGGTTTGATGAAGATGCGAACCGTGGAAATTATAGAGAGCTAACCCTCCTTCTGCCACTAGAAGACCCCATAAGACGCGATTTTCGTGTCACTACCGATTACACGTATGCTACGGAACTACTTTAAAATCGCTTTTCGAAGCCTGCTCAAAAACCGCCTGTTCACGTTTGTCAACTTGTCGGGACTATCCGTAGGCATTGTAGCCTGTTTGCTGATCAGCCTGTACGTGCTGCACGAACTGAGTTACGATACCTTCCACGAAAAAGGCGATCGGATTTATCGCGTGGTTACGGATATTAAAACCCCCACGGAAACGATTCATCCGGACATTACCTCCGGCCCAATGGCTCCGGCTCTCAAACAGAATTTTCCCGAAGTAGAGGCCTATACGCGGCTCTGGGCACGAACGGCGGTATTCGCCCGTGATGACCAGAAGTTTCAGGAAAACCGGATCTACATGGCCGATTCCACGCTGTTCGATGTATTTACGTTTCCCTTGCTACAAGGGGATGCCCGAACGGCTCTGAAGGCTCCGTTTAGTGCCGTACTCACACAGAAAACCGCGAAAAAATACTTCGGGGACGAAAATCCGATGGGACAGACTCTACGGATGGAAGGCAAGTTTCCAGTAAAAGTAACGGGTATACTGAAGGACGTTCCCGAAACCAGCCATATTCCCTTTGATATGCTGATTTCGATGTCTACGCTGACGCGGGAGTTACAGCCCAACATGGACCAGCAATGGAGCAACTTTGCGTTTTATTCGTATCTCTTACTGAAGAAAAATACGAACGCTCAAGGCCTGGAAGCCAAAATTCCGGCTCTCCTCGACCGACTGGTGGGCAAAGAACTGGCTCAGTTTCAGATGCACTACACGCTTCGTTTGCAGCCCCTCCAAGACATTTATCTGAAGTCTGATCGCGGAGCCCCCGAGCAGGGAAGCCTCAAAAACGTGTACATTTTTTCGGTCATTGCTGCCTTTATTCTGCTGCTGGCCTGTATCAATTTCATCAACCTGACGATTGCCCGGGCTAGTGAACGAGCTAAGGAAGTGGGCGTACGAAAAGTCGTGGGAGCCGAGCGGCAGCAGCTTACTTTTCAGTTTCTGAGCGAATACGTACTGCTTAGTTCGCTGGCTTTTATCATAGCGGTACTACTGAGTGAATTACTCCTGCCCTTGTTCAATGAGTTTTCCGGCAAAACCATTCTTACCTCTACCCTCACCCACCCTACCTTCTGGCTTATTCTGCTGCTGCTGGCCGTTATTGTTGGCCTGCTGGCGGGTCTGTATCCAGCTTTGGTGCTGTCGGGAATGAAGGCGATTACGGTGCTGAAGGGCCGCTTTGCCACGAGTCGTCAGGGACTGATTCTTCGAAAATCATTGGTCGTCTTTCAGTTTGTGATTTCGGTAAGTCTGATCGTGAGTACGCTGGTGGTGTACACCCAGCTCAACTACATGCGTGGCCAGTCGCTGGGCTTTGCTAAAGATCAGATGCTGGTGCTCAACCTCAACGACCCAGGTTACCTGGACCGACACAGCGAGTCCTTGCTACGGCAATTAGGCAACGTTGCCGGGGTTGAATCCGTTACGCAATCCTCATCCGTACCCGGTAGCGGAGCTCAGGGAGCCTATACCAATCTCGAAAATAAGTCGGGCGATATGCAGGCCGCGAACATGGACCTCTATTCCATCGATTATAACTTCCTGAAACAGTATCAAATTCCCTTACTGGCCGGGCGGCTGTTCTCCCGCGATTACGCCACGGATTCCACGGAAGCTTTGATCGTGAATGAAGCTACCGTCAAGAACTTCGGCTACGCTTCGCCCTCGCAGATCATCGGTAAGAAATTTGACCAGTGGGGCCGCAAAGGACGCATCATCGGTGTGGTGAAGAATTTCCATTCGGCTTCTTTACGGGAGGCCATTACGGCGGCTACCTTCCGCATCAATCCCCACGAATGCCAGCAGATTTCCATCAAAGTAAAGGCCACTCAACTGCCTAGTACCCTCACGGCTCTGAAGACCGTCTGGGAGCGGGCGGTACCGGATCGTCCCTTCGATTACTTCTTTATCGATCAGTCGTTCAACGATAAGTACAAAGGCGAAGAGCAGTTTGGCCGCTTGTTTATCTACTTTGCCAGCATTGCCATTTTCATTGCCTGCCTGGGTCTGATTGGCCTTACTTCGTACGCTACCTTTCAGCGAACCAAGGAAATCGGCGTACGCAAAGTACTGGGAGCCAGCTCCTTCCAGATTACGGCCCTGCTTTCGCGGGAATTCATCAAGCTGGTCCTGATCGCCATTCTGATTGCCAGTCCACTGGCCTGGTACGCCATGAGTCGCTGGCTCGAAGATTTCCATTACCGGGCGGCTCTTCCCTGGTGGACGTTCCCAACGGCGGGCATACTGGCACTGGGTATTGCGATTCTGACGGTCAGTTCACTGACGCTGAAAGCCGCGACGGCGAATCCGGTGAAGAGTTTGAAGACGGAGTAGCTGATTATTCCGGTATAGTCACTTAAAAACAACGGAGTCCGTAGCAGATGCTATGGACTCCGTTGTTTTTAACAAAAAATATAATTCGCTTACCTTCGCAACATAGCTGTACCCCTTGCCTATGCACCCTAACTTCATCCAGCACATTCGAAACTACGTAGAGCTTACGGAAGAAGAAGTTCAGCGACTGTTGGCGTACCTGAAACCCATCACTGTAGCCAAAAAAGCTTATTTACTGGAAGAAGGGCAGATCTGCCGGGCTAATTATTTTGTCGAAAAAGGCTGTCTGCGGCTGTTTTACCTTACGGAAAAAGGTACAGAACAGATTACGCAGTTTGCCCTCGAAAACTGGTGGCTGGCCGATTACATGAGTTACGCTACCCAGCATCCCTCGGAATTTTACATTCAGGCCTTGGAGCCTACTGAGGTTTTCGCCATTCCGGCCGAATTTCAGAACCAGTTGTACCACGAATTTCCTCAGCTCGAACGGTATTTCCGACTCATGTTTCAGCGGGCTCTGGCCGCCTCACAACGCCGCCTCAAGTTTCTGTACGATTATTCCAAGGAAGAAAGTTATCGCAACTTCGTAGCCAATTTCCCCGGTTTTACGCAGCGTATTCCGCAGTACATGCTGGCCTCGTACTTAGGTTTAACGCCGGAGTACCTGAGTGAACTCCGAAAAAAACTGGTTTGATTTGCTTTCTTAAACCAGCTTAAGTTTTAGCGAAAACGGACCCGCTAGGTTTGCAGTGTACTTAAAAACACCACAAACCATGGAACAGCGAATCAATATCAGCCAGTCGAATGCCGAAGCCGTCAAAGGATTGCTTGCCCTCGAAAAATTCACCAGCCCTCTGTCCGCTACGCACAAGGAACTCATTAAAATGCGTACGTCGCAACTCAATGGCTGTGCCTTCTGCATCGACATGCACACCAAAGACGCCCGTAAAAACGGCGAAACTGAGCAGCGGATTTATCTGCTGAATGCCTGGAAAGAAACCAATTTATATACCGAGGAGGAACGAGCCATTCTGGCACTTACGGAAGAAGTGACCCTCATTCATCAGGGCGGCGTATCCGATGCCACCTATGCCAAAGCCCACCAACTGTTTGACGACCAATATCTTACGCAACTGATTATAGCCATCGTAGCCATCAATGGCTGGAACCGGATTGCCATTACCACGCAGTTGCAACCGGCTTCGAATTAATGACTAGTTCCCTTTTGTGCTTTTCAGAGACGCGATGCCCTCGCGTCTCTTTGCTTTGTACCATAAAAAACATGGGGTGATCGGCGGAGCGTCTTCAAAAAAATAGCATCTTTCGTAGACACTCGTTTCGCTTCTACTAACGCCCGTTTTACTATGGATCAGCGAATTATTAACCTCTTCGACGAATACACCCACAAACCCCTAACCCGGCAGGATTTTCTGAGCCGACTGGCCAAACTTACCGGTAGTGTGACGGCGGCCATGGCCGTGTTACCCCTGCTGGAAGTCAACTACGCCCACGCCACGACTATTCCCGAAGACGACCCCGATCTGCTCCTCGAAGATGTTTCGTATCCGGGTGAAGGGACGACGATGAAAGGGTATCTGGCCCAACCGAAAGCTCGCGGGAAACGGGGTATTGTCCTGGTCATTCACGAAAACCGGGGCCTCAACCCGCACATTCGCGATGTAACCCGTCGCGTGGCGAAAGCCGGATACGTCGCCCTAGCTCCCGATGCTCTCTCGCCTTTTGGAGGTACGCCCAGCAACGAGGACGAGGCTCGCACGCTCATCGGCAAGCTCGATAAGGAGCAAAATCTCCAGAACTTTCTTAAAAGCTTTGCGTACGCCAAAGGTTTGAAGGCGGCGAATGGCAAAACGGGTTGCGTTGGTTTTTGCTGGGGCGGAGCCTTGGCGAATCAACTCGCCATCCATGACCCCACGCTGGATGCCGCCGTTGCTTTTTACGGTCGCCAACCCGAAGCCGCGGATGTCGCTAACATCAAATCGGCGGTGCAGTTGCATTACGGAGGGCTGGACGAAGGCGTCAACAAGGGCATTCCCGCCTACGAAGAAGCTCTGAAAGCCAACCACATCACCTACGAATTATACGTGTACGAAGGGGCTCAGCACGCCTTTAACAACGACACGGCCCCGACGCGATACAACGAAGCCGCCGCCAAACTGGCCTGGGAGCGTACCCTCACATTTTTTAAGACCCGTTTGGGTTAGGCAGCCTGTAGTCTAAATCAAGCCGCTTTCTCTGACGTCTCATCTCTCTTTTTTCATGAACAAACGCTACTTCCTGCTCCCCCTGTTAGCCATCTTTTTACTCGCCTCCAAGCCCGAAAAAACGTATCCGGTGGGCCAGATTAAAACGCCTCAGGGTGAGATTCTTTTCTGGTTGTACGACGAAACGCCCAACCATAAGGCCAGCTTCATTAAACTGGCCAAACAGGGCTACTGGGATTCGTATACCTTTAACCGGGTCATTCCGAATTTCGTGGCCCAGGGCGGTTGCCCTGATACGCCGGAAGGGTTTGCCGGTTCGCCCTATCTGCTCAGGCCGGAATTTGTCAAGAGCATCCGCCACGTGTATGGAGCTGTAGGTGCGGGTCGTGACAATAATCCGGGTATGCTTTCGGCGGGTTGTCAGTTTTATATTGTACAAAACAAACAGGGACTCGCCCGACTGGACGACAAGTACACCGTATATGGCCAGGTTTTTAAAGGGATGGACGTAGTAGATGCGATTGTAGCCGTCAAACGCGACAGTACCGACACACCCCTAACGCCCATTACACTGGATGTAAATGTGATACAGTTGAGCGGTTCGGAGTTGAAGAAGTTGGGGTATGTGGTAAAATAAATCACCTTTATTACCCTGCAACGCTGGCCTCTAGCCGATTACAGTATTTTTGGATCGATAAACCTATGAAACGCTTTCTCTACCTCGGGGTGGCTCTGCTGACCCTGGGTTCCCTGCGAGCCCAGCAGCCGAATCGACCTAACGTCATTTTCATTTTCTCGGACGATCATGCCTACCAGGCCATCAGTGCCTACGGGAGCAACCTTGCCCAAACGCCCAACATCGACCGGATTGCTAACGAAGGAGCCCTGTTACTCAACAACGTAGTCACCAATTCCATTTGCGGACCGAGCCGGGCTACCTTACTCACGGGCAAGTACAGTCACCTGAACGGATACAAACTCAACGAACGGAAGTTCAACATCAACCAGCCCGTCTTTCCCGAAGAATTACAGAAAAACGGCTACCAAACAGCCTGGATCGGTAAAATGCACCTCGGCAGTTTGCCGCATGGGTTTGATTATCTGGATGTACTGCCCGGTCAGGGACACTATTACAGTCCGGATTTCGTGAACGGGAAGAAAGATACGGTGCGGCACGAAGGCAAGTACGTGAGCAATGTCATTACCGAGCTTTCGCTGGAATGGCTCAACAAACGGGATGCCTCCAAACCCTTTTTTCTGGTTGTGGGACACAAGGCCACGCACCGCGAATGGTTACCCGACATTCAGGATTTGGGAGCGTATGACGACGTGAACTTTCCCCTTCCTGCTTCGTTTTATGATGCCTACGAAGGCCGGGAAGCTGCCGAAAAACAGGACATGACCATCGATAAAACGATGCGTTTGAAGGAAGACCTGAAAGTACACCTGAACTACGACGCCAAGAACCGATTTAACGGCTACAACCGCTTTTCACCCGAGCAGAAAAAGGCTTTCTACGACTATTACGAAAACAAAATCAGCAAAGAATTTGATGAGAAAAAACTGACGGGCAAAGCTCTGGTGGAATGGAAATACCAGCGGTATTTAAAAGATTACCTCGCTACGGCAAAATCCCTGGACCGCAACATCGGCCGATTGCTGGACTACCTGGATCAAAAGGGTCTAGCTAAAAATACCGTGGTGATTTATGCGTCCGATCAGGGCTTTTACATGGGTGAACACGGCTGGTTTGACAAACGATTCATCTACGAAGAATCCCTGAAAACGCCTTTCGTCATTCGGTACCCGGGCGTCATTCAACCGGGCAAAAAAGTACCGCAACTGGTGTCGAATATCGACTGGGCTCCTACCCTGCTTGAGCTGACGGGGACGAAGATTTCTCAAGATATTCAGGGACAATCTTTTCTGCCCCTCCTGAAAGACGAAAAACCAGCCTGGCGGACGGCGGCGTATTACCACTACTACGAATTTCCGGAACCGCACCACGTGTACCCGCACTTTGGCGTACGTACGGAGCGTTATACGCTGGTGCACTTTTACGGCGACATCAATACCTGGGAGCTGTATGATTTACAGAAAGATCCCCAGCAATTAAAAAACCTGTACGGTCAGAAAGGTACCGAGAAAATCACCGCTGATCTGAAAGCCCAACTGAAAGAGCTGATGGTTACCTACAAAGACGACGAAGCCCTGAGCCTGCTGCAACAAACCAATCCGTAACGAACCGGAAGCCCCGCTGACAAGGTATCTTCGCGGGGCTTTCTGATTTTTAGCTTTCGAATGAAGAAATTACTCCTTTGGGCATGGACTGGACTCTTGTTTTCCTGCCAGGAAAAAGCGAAAACGCAGTCCGACATTGCGGTCTGTAAGGTGCCGACGCGGGCGGTGACTCTAGCAGCTCAAACGACGAATACTCCATCAACGGCTGCGGATACGAAGGACATGGTACGGATTCCGGGGGGCGATTTCCAGATGGGCTCCCATGACTTTGAAGACACGAGACCGGTACACCCCGTCCATGTCAATCCCTTTCTGATGGATACGCACGAGGTTACCAATGCCGAATTTGCGGCCTTCGTGAAAGCCACCCGCTATAAAACCATTGCCGAACGTCCGCTCAATCCCGCGGATTATCCGGGTGTTCCGACGGACAAGCTCGTTCCGGGTTCGGCCGTATTTACACCACCAGCCCAGCCCGTTCCACTCGAAAATCCGCTGGCCTGGTGGGCGTACGTAGCCGGTGCCAACTGGCAACACCCAAAAGGTCCGCACTCGAAAGCCGTACCCAACGAACCCGTCGTCCATATCGCCTACGAAGATGCCCTTGCCTACGCTCAGTGGGCGGGCAAACGCCTGCCCACCGAAGCGGAGTGGGAATTTGCTGCTCGCGGCGGACAAACGCAGGCATTGCCTTACTACTGGGGTTCAGAACTCAAACCCGGCGGTCGCTGGGTGGCTAATATTCACCAGGGCCACTTCCCTGATCACAATACGAAAGAAGATGGCTTTGCGGACGTAGCTCCGGTACGCTCGTACCCGGCCAATGCCTACGGTTTGTACGACATGGATGGGAATGTCTGGGAATGGTGTTCCGATTATTACCGTCCGGATTACTACGCATCAAGTCCGAAAGACAATCCGAAAGGGCCTACCGACAGCTACGATCCACAGGAACCGGGAGCCGTTAAACGCGTGCAACGCGGCGGTTCGTTTCTATGCAGCGATCAGTACTGCATTCGATACAAAACGGGCAGTCGGGGGAAGGGCGAAGTGACCAGCGGCAGTAATAACCTGGGTTTTCGTTGCGTGAAGGACGTTCGTTAAGTTTGCAGTACTTTACGTAATCCCGAAACTGCATGCCCCTGGCTACTACGCAGGTTGCCGCCATGGTAACGCTGTACCACTCCGAACCTACGGTGCTGACAAATGTTGATTCGTACCTCAATCAGGTGGGGAAGCTTTACGTCATTGACAATTCCGAACAACCGGACGAACGTCTGCGGGAAGCCTTGCAGCTACGTTCACCTCGTTTGCTGTACCTTGCTCCGCGTGGCAACGAAGGGCTGGGGGTGGCTCTGAACCGAGCCGCCGAACAGGCGTTGGCCGACGGCTACTCGCATCTGCTGATGATGGATGACGACTCCTCCCTTCCCGCCGGAGCCGTCGAGCAGTTGTACCAAACCGCGGTCTCCAGACCGGAAGCGGGTATTATTTCGGCGGCGATGGTGGATCAGTCGGCACTCCAGGCGGATCGATCAACGAAACCTCCTACCATCGATCCGGTCCTGACGGCTATTACGGCGGGTAGTTTGCTGAATCTGGCGGCGTATCAGGTAGCCGGGCCTTTTCAGGAAGATTTATTCATCGACTGGGTGGATCTGGAGTACAGCTTTCGCCTGAAACGACACGGGTTCCCGATTCTGGCTGATGGCCATGTCCGATTGTTGCACCGCATTGGGATTAAGAAAAAAATACGGCTGTTGGGCTTTATTCCCTATCAATGGCGGTCGCACAATCCCGTCCGGCTGTACTACAAATTCCGAAACAGTTTATACCTGCTCCGCCGGGATCAGGATGTCATTCCGGCCCGGTTTAAACGCCGTTTCCACAAGGAACTCCGCCGCAATGTGTATCAGATTTTACTGGCCGAACCCCACAAGGGCCGGTTTTTCTCTCTAATCCGGAAAGCCGTGGCGGATGCCCGGGCCGGAAAGCTCGGCAAGTTGGAGGAGTAGCGTATTTCTGCTGAAAAACACGTAAATCGCACCCATAAAACAGACTTTTCTCGTATTAAAATGAATGTCCGCAAACGAACAAATAGTGTTCATTTGCGGACATTCATTTTACACAAACAGCTGATTATCAGAAGTATTTAAATCAAAAGTTTCGAATGGCATAGCTTTCTACAAAGCACGTTTGCTCCTTTCATTTCGTCTGCCTATGCTTCGTAATTACCTGAAAATCGCCGTTCGTAACCTCTTCAAAAATCCGGGGTACAGCTTCATCAATATCATGGGACTGGCCGTAGGGATGGCCGCCAGCATGCTCATCATGCTCTGGATTCTCGATGAATTTAGTTACGATGCGTTTCACGCGAAGAAAGACCGGATTTACCGGGTTATGCGAAACTTCAAGGAGTCCGAAACCAATACCTGGACTTCGTCTTCGCAGGGGGGATTACTGGGCGATTACCTCCGCAAGAACATTCCGGAGATGAAAAATGTCACCCTCACCGGCTGGGAATCGCCGATGGCACTGGCTTACCAGGACAAGGTGATGAAGAAAACGACGATGACGGTGGAGCCGGATTTTTTCCGCATCTTTTCCTTCGAGCCCGTTAAAGGTTCACTCCAAACGGCTTTTAAAAACCCCAATTCCATTGTACTGACCGAATCAACGGCCAAAGCTCTTTTTGGCGATGAAGATCCGATTAATAAGGTAATCCGTTACTACGGGCAAGTGGACCTGAAAGTAACGGCAGTACTCAAAGATTACCCGAAAAACTCACGATTTGGTTTCGAGGCCTTAATCCCCGTAAAACTCTACGATGCTCTGGGCTGGAATTCGTACGGCTGGAGTAACAACAACTTTCAGTTGTACGTCGAGCTGGACCCGAATGCGAATCTGGAAGCGGTCAATACTAAAATTCGAAACATTTATACCCAACAGGATAAAGGCTCCAGCAACGGCGACATTTTTCTGCACGCCCTGACGCGTTCCCGCCTGCATAGCCGCTTCGAAAACGGCGTATCCGTGGGCGGTCGCATCGAAAACGTGCAGTTGTTTGGAATCATCGCCGGGTTTGTCCTGCTCATTGCCTGTATCAATTTCATGAACCTGAGTACGGCCCGCAGCGAAAAACGGGCCCGCGAAGTAGGTATTCGCAAGACCTCCGGAGCCATGCGAAGCGGCCTGATCGGACAGTTTCTGGGTGAATCGTTGTTACTGGCATTCTTGGGCTTTCTTCTGGCGATTGGTCTGGTGGAGGTAAGTCTTCCCTGGTTTAACGAGCTGGTTGAAAAACAGTTATCCATTGACTTTTTGCACCCCTTCTACTGGCTGGCGGCTCTGTCAATCGTAGCTCTTACGGGCATTCTGGCGGGCAGTTATCCGGCCTTTTACCTATCGTCCTTCAATCCAGTTACGGTACTTAAAGGCACGATGCAAACGGGCCGGGCGGCTTCGCTTCCACGTAAGATACTAGTCATCCTGCAATTTTCTTTCTCCATCGCTCTCATTATCAGCACGATTCTGGTATACCAGCAGATTCAGCACGCCAAAAACCAGCCCCTCGGTTACGATCAGGAAAACCTGATGTACTTCGCTATGGAAGGCGATGCTCCCAATCACTGGCAGGCGTTACGGAGTGAAATCATGGCTTCAGGATTGGCTGAAAACGCTTATGCTTCCAGTTCAGTACCCGCAGCGGAAGGCGGTTCCAACGGCTGGGGCTTCAATTGGCGGGGCCGCAAACCCGAACAGTACAATCAGGTCTTCGAGTTTATGCGGGTCAGTTACGATTTTGTCAAAACAGCGGGAATCCAGGTACTGGCGGGTCGCGATTTCTCACCGGCTTATCCGGGTGATACGTCCCGGGCCGTCATTCTGAACGAATCGGCGGTAAAAGTACTCGGATTCAAGAACCCACTGGGTGAAACCATCACCCGGGGCGAACCAAACGAACCCTACGCTGAAAAATATACGGTCGTGGGCGTTGTCAAAAATTTCGCGTACGGTTCGCCCTACGAAACGATGTCACCCATGATGATCAATGTATCCGTCAAGGGCGGTAACCTGAGTTATATGGTCGTCCGTCTACGCGGGGCTAGTTCCAACGGTATTGAAAAAATCCAGCGTATTTACCAGAAATACGCCCGCAATGTTCCCTTCGACTACCACTTCATTGATTCCGATTTCGAGAAACGCTTTCAGGCCGAACGCCTACTGGGAAGCCTGGCTTTTGTCTTTGGTAGCCTGGCGGTTTTCATCTCTTGTCTGGGCCTGTTCGGACTGGCTTCATTTATGGCGGAGCAGCGTCGTAAGGAAATTGGCGTACGCAAAGTACTGGGAGCTAGCGTACTGAACCTCTGGGGTTTACTTTCCAAAGATTTCGTCGTACTGGTCGTTTTATCCTTCCTCATTGCTTCACCCCTGGCGTACTATTTCATGAGCGACTGGCTCAACAAGTACGCCATCCGCATCGAGATTGGCTGGGTGGTCTTTGCGGTTTCGGGCTGTATCGCATTGGGTATTACACTACTGACGGTTAGTTACCAGGCCATTCGGGCGGCTTCGGCCAATCCGGTTAAAAGTTTAAAAACCGAGTAATCGCGTTTTACCTCAACTTCCTACTTCTATGCTCCGTAACTACATCAAAATTGCCCTGCGAAACCTGCTGCGAAACAAAGGGTTTTCCATCATCAACATTCTGGGTTTGAGCATTGGGCTGGCCTGCTGTATGCTGATTATTCTGTACACCAAAGATGAGGTGAGTTTCGATGCCTTCCAGGCCCGCAAGGATCAGTTGTACCGGGTAACCTGTACCATTCAGGATATGAACGGTGAGAAGCAGAAGCTGGGTATTGCAGCCCTAACCCAGGGACCTTCGTTTAAGGAGGATATTCCGGAGGTACTGGAATTTTCGCGGGTACAGGATCGGAGTATGTTCGTGCGGTCGGGCAGTGAGGTTTTCACTGAAAAAGCCGTTTGGGCCGACAAAAACTTCTTTACGCTGTTCTCTTTTCCACTGGTCGCGGGAAACCCTAAAACGGTACTCTCGGATATTCATTCGCTGGTTTTGACGGAAGAAATGGCCGAGAAATATTTTGGTACTACGCAGGCTCTGGGTAAAAAGCTGGAGTTCGAAATCAATAATAAGTTCGAAACTTTCGTCGTATCGGGTATTGCCAAAAATGCTCCGCAGAACTCGACCATTCAGTTTAAAATGCTCTTGCCCTTTGCGTACCAGGAGCTTCACGAAAAAGACGACAACTGGCTCTGGCTTTCGTTCCCAACCTACCTGCTACTGCATCCTTCGGCTAATCTAGCCACGGTCGAGAAGAAGATGAATCAGGTCTACCTCACCCGTTCAAAGGAGCAACGGGCGGAGGCTAGTAAGCACGGCTTCAAGGACCATTTTAACTGGGGATTACAGCCGTTCCTGCAGATGCACCTGGCCACCGATACCCAGTACACGCCACAGGCTAGTAATCCGATGTATTCGTACATCCTGCTAGGCATTGCTCTCTTTGTATTGCTAATTGCCTGCATCAATTTCGTGAACCTGACCGTGGCTCAATCCTTACGCCGCAGCCGGGAAATCGGTATTCGAAAAGTAGTGGGCGGTCAGCGAAGTCAGTTAATGGGGCAGTTCCTGGGTGAATCGTTCATTCTTTGTTTTCTGGCCTTTACGCTGGCTGTTTTGCTAGCCGAAGCAAGTCTACCGTTCTTCAACGAACTAGCCAATAAGGAATTAAGTCTAACGTATCTGCTGGATTATCAGCTGGTCCTGGGCGTAGTGAGCCTGTTTTTGGTTACGGGTTTTGCGGCAGGCTTCTATCCGGCTTTGGTTTTGTCGGGCTTTGATCCGCTGCAAACGCTGTACAATCGCTTCCGATTTTCGGGTAAAAACTATCTGTCCAAGGGACTCGTCGTCCTGCAGTTTTCACTGGCTACATTTCTGATTATTACGACGCTGTTCATTTATGCCCAGTTTAACTATCTGACAAATAAGGATTTGGGTTACAACGATAAAAACCTAATGTCGGTAACCGTCGGCTGGAATCGTACGGATAGTCCTACCTCCACCCGGCAACAAACCTTTGAACATGAACTAAGTCATGCTCCGGGCGTACAACAGGTAGCACCCGTCATGGATGGCTCCTGGACTACGACTGCAAAAGCCAATGGCGTGGAGCTGGATGTGAAGTACGAGCATGTGGACGAACACTTTTTACCAGCTATGGAGATACCGATGGTTGAGGGTCGAAATTTCTCCGCGGCCTATCCCGCTGATTCTACGCACTCAGTACTTGTCAATGAAGCTTTTGTTCAGAAAGTGGGCTGGAAAGGTTCAGCCATCGGTAAAACAGTCGATTTTTTAAACGGGAATGACACTAAACTGACGATTGTAGGCGTCGTGAAAGACTATCATTTCGCTTCGCTTAAAGCCAAAATTAGTCCGCAATTGTTCAGTTCGAATCCACACCTACCCTTTGGCCGCTTTCTGATTCGGGTACAGCCCGACAAACTTCCCCGGGCCATCCAGTCAATCGAGACTACGTACCGCAAGCTGGTGCCGTACCGTCCTTTTTCGTATGATTTTATCGATGAACTGAATTACAAGAGTTACGAAGCCGAAGCCAAGTGGAAGCAGATTATCACCTTCGGGGCGATACTGACCATTTTTATTTCCTGCATCGGCCTGTTTGGTCTGGCGAGTTTATCCATGCAACAACGGACCAAGGAAATCGGCATTCGGAAAGTACTGGGAGCTTCGGTACTACAACTTTCGAATCTGCTGGCCAAAAACTTCCTGACCCTGGTACTGATTGCTTTTGTGGTAGCCATTCCGGCGGCTTGGTACGTAACCCAACGCTGGCTGGAAAACTTCGCGTACCGCATTGACATTACCTGGCAAACCTTCGCCGTAGCCGCCCTGCTGACGAGTGGCATCGCTCTGGTTACGGTGAGTTTCAATACGATTCGTACGGCCTTGGCTAATCCGATAAAATCTTTAAAATCAGAGTAAATCATTTATCAATGCTGTTTGACCTTTTACAAACACAGCCATGCAAAAAGTTCTGATTCTGGCAGCTATGCTCTTTAGTGTATCTGCCTTAGCCCAGCAATCCATTCATTCATCGATTCACGATGATGGCAAGAAGTTACACATCGACATTCACGGGACGGTGAATGGAAAAGCGTTTGATTTCGAGAATTCGTACGATGTGAGCCAAATGAGCAAAGAGGAGCGAAAAGAGCTGATCAATCACGCGTATCGCTCTGTCGGCCTACAGCCTCCCAAACCACCGACACCTCCCTCGCCTCCGAGTGCACCGTCGGCTCCAAGTGCTCCTTCCTTACCGAATACGCCACCGACCCCACCCAGTCCGGCCTTGACACCTGCTCCGCCTACACCTCCTAGTCCACCGGCTCCCGCAGAATCGCAGTACCGTATTCCTAAAGATGCTTCCCTTACCATTGATGAGACGGATGAAACAATGTCGGTTAAACTTGAACGTACGCATAACGGCAAGCGAAACGTGCTGCAAAAGTCCTATAACATCAAAGGCAAAAGCGAAGCTGAAAAGCGTGAGCTAGTCGAAGCCGCGACGCAGGAGTTTGAAAAACAATAAATTTGAGGGTATGAGTGGCCCCGACCTGCTAACTTGGCAGGCCGGGGTTTTTGTTTTATTGTCCTTGGTTGGCTATTTACCTTTCAACGTATGGCCTCGTTATTCACCTAGACTGAGTTTGGTGCTTCAGACAGGGCTGTTCGGTAGCCCCATGAGCCTCTCCACGACTAATGACAGCCCGCTTAGGCCCAACGCATTGCGGCTGTCATAGGTCGTTCCGTTGCTCACGGGCGGGAGAGGTTTTCTTCTTCCAGCAATAGTTGATGATTGTCAGAATATAGTCGGGTACCTCCATGGGTGATATAAAACCGGGGCTCGCATAGAATGCATACGGACTAAATCACCAGCCATGCTTGAGGGACCAGATCCGGTCTTTTCAAGGCAAAAGAATTAAACAACACCTACTTCATGCGAAAAGCCTCTATCCTACTACTCTTACTAAGCTGGACAACCCTCACGGTTGCTCAGCAAAATCCCGCGTCTACGCCTACAGACACTACGCTCTCGATGCCCGAAAAGTGCTTTGAGACGTTTTGGCAAACCTTTGAAGATCATTACGCTTTTTTTCGTTTGCGGAACATCGACTGGCAGGCCCGCTATCAGCAGTACCGACCCCGCGTCACGGCGACTACTTCGGATGACTCTCTTTTCTCGGTGTTATCCCAACTGGTAGCTCCGTTTCAGGATGATCACATTAATATCATCATTCCCGGCAAACGGCAGTATAAGGCCCGAAAACCTTCGACATTTCTGGCGGATTTTCCGCATAAAGAAGCCAAAGCTTTATTCTGGAAAGCTACGGATGCCACGCTGGAACGAAACGGGTTTCAACCCGTACAAACGATTGGGCCCTTATTCCGTAATACTCCGCTTTTTTCGTATACGCGTTCGAAACACTACGGCTACATCCGAACGGGTCGGTGCTTTGCTTCCGAAGATACGTCGGATGACGCCCCACAGGATGCCACGCTGGCGGGAGCGATCCTGGACTCGGTCTTACGGCAGATGGATGGTGTACAGGCCCTCCTGGTAGATGCCCGGATGAATATTGGAGGCAATGATGAATTTTCGTACGCGTTTGCGGGTCGGTTTACGCCGAAAAAAGTACTGGGCCACAGCAAACAGACCCGAAAAGGCGGTTATGAAGACTTTACACCGCTGGAAAAATGGTACATTAAACCCGAGTCGAAAAAGCCCTTTACCCGACCCGTCGTCGTACTCACCAATGACCAGACCGCGAGTGCCGGCGATGTACTGGCGATGATTTTGAAAGCCTTACCCCAAACGACGCTCGTGGGTGAAAATAGCAGGGGCATTTATTCCGATATGTACGGCTTTGAATTGCCGAACCAATGGCAGATTTCACTATCCAATCAACGTTATTACGCGGCGGATGGCGTTTGCTACGAAGGGAAAGGTACACCCGTAGATGTAGTCGCAAAGAATACCCGCAACGAAGCTGAACAGATGCAGGATGCCGTTCTATCGGCCGCTCTGGCTCGTTTGAAGCAGGGTACGACTAAGTAGCTAAGAGGACGATTTACACGGTCTTTTCGATCGGAATACAAAATCGCTTAGACATTCTGCCCGAACGTAAGCAGATTAGTATCTGGATCGAGTATTGAAAATTCGATCACGCCCCAGGGTTTATAATCCAATTCGGTTGACTTCAGTCCTTGATCCTGTACAAACTGGTACCATTCCCGGATGTTGTCGGTACGAATGTAGATCTGTCCATAATTTTCAGCCGGATCGAGTTCTTTGAACTCAAAAAAGTGAATTTCGATGGCATCCTTTTTCACCATCAGATACCCTTCGTAATTCACCGTTCCCAGCTCCGCGAATTGCAATTGATGAAGGTAAAAATCCCGGGTAGCGGCCTTATCCCGCATGGGTAATTTGGGGTGAATGTGCGTGAGCATAGAGTGTTACGTTTGGGGTTATGAAAGGCTTGCTAAGATTACAAACGTCGGGCTTTTAATTCCTGGGCGGCATACGCAGCGGCCCGTGCCGTCAGAGCCATGTACAGCAGCGAGGGGCTTTGATTACCGGTGCTGGTCATACAGGCTCCGTCGGTCACGAATACATTGGGTACGACGTGCATCTGATTGTGAGCATTGAGCAAGGACGTTTTCGCATCACGGCCCATCCGTACCCCGCCCATTTCGTGAATGTCGAGGCCCGGAGCCTGCTTGCTGTCGTAGGTTTTAATAGTGGTACAGCCTGCCTTTTCGAGCATGGCCTGACTTTCCCGAATAAAGTCCTGAGTCATTTTTTCATCGTTTTCGTCGTATCCCACCGAAGTGATCAGACTTGGAATACCCCAGGCATCGGTCTGATCCGTACTCAATCGTACGTGATTGCTAACCTTCGGAATGGTCTCGCCTTGCATGTACATGTAAATCTGCCAGGTACCGGGTTCGGTCATGGCTTTTTTAAATTCCGCTCCAAAGCCCGGACTCTCAGCCGTAAGTTTTCCTTTCGTCCGGTAAGCTCCCAAAAAGGTAGTGAATCCGCCCAGATAATCGGTATCCTGCGTCGCCAGATTCCGGTAATTGGCGATGATGGCATCCGTCGGATTTCGGCCGAAATAGTAGCGGTCAGTAAATCCCGGCATTTCCGCGTGCAAACTGGCCCGGTAGTTATGAAAGGCCACGTATTTGCCCAGCAGTCCGGAGTCGTTGCCTAGTCCGTTCGGGAAACGATTCGAGCGGGAATTGAGCAAAATCAAATTGCTGTTTAAAGCGGAAGCATTCACAAAGATGACACGGGCCGAAAAGTCAATGACCTCTTGGCTCTCCGCATCAATCACCCGAACGCCCGACGCTTTCTGCGTGGCTTCGTCGTAGCGAATGGAGTGTACGACGGAATGCGGCCGAATGGTAAGCTTCCCCGTTTTCTGAGCCCAGGGCAAGGTAGAAGATACCGAGCTAAAATAGCCCCCGTACGGACAGCCCCGCATACACAGGTTACGAGCCTGACACTTTCCCCGTCCCTGTTGTAGATGAATGTCTTTGGGTTGCGTCAGGTGAGCCCAGCGGGCCTGCACCAGATGACGATCCGGGTAGTGTTTTTGAATGGATTCTTTGATAGCCGTTTCTACGCAGTTGAGCTGAAAAGGCGGGAGAAATTCACCGTCGGGCATGGCTTCAATCCCATCCGCATGCCCGCAAACCCCGATGAATTTCTCCACGTGTGCGTACCAGGGAGCAATATCTGCGTACCGAATGGGCCAGTCGATGCCGTACCCAAACCGCTGGGGACCGGTAAATTCGAAATCGCTCCACCGCTGACAGGCCCGACCCCAGGTCAATGATTTACCACCTACCTGATAGCCACGAATCCAGTCGAAAGGTTGCTCCTGGATGTAGGGATGATCCTGATCACGAATGAAGAAATGAGCCGTATCCGAGCCAAACCCGGCGGCTTTGCTGATTAAGGGATTTTCATCCAGAAACGCTTTACTCATCCGGCCCCGGTGTGGTACCTGCCAGGGATGCAGGGGGGCGGTCGGATAATCTTTGAGGTGCTCAATCGAGCGTCCGCGTTCCAGTACCAGGGTTTTTAAGCCCTTTTCGCAGAGTTCTTTGGCCGCCCAGCCGCCACTAATACCCGAACCGATGACAATGGCATCGTAGGAACGTTCTTCTTTCATTTCAGCAACGTACAGTATTGGTGTAATCTAACACTAAAATAAAAATTTATTTATTTTTTATAGTGATAAACTAGGAATACTACTATCATTTTCTGGGGGTATAGGTAATGCTTTGTGTTTTCTTAGTAGGCTGGTTTTAGGTGATCCTGGTCTGGTGTCTGTGAGGCTAGACCAGGATCGACCCATCATTCCATGACGGCTTCAAATCGGGGCAAACGAGGTATTCGTTTTTTTAGTAAGCTGAGTTGGGAAGATAGGTTGCTGGGCGTCGCAGACGCCCAACCAGGACCGCCCCGATTATTAAATCGAGGGCGAGCGATTAAACTAGTAACTTATTCATATTTTATTGAAATATATTATGATCGAATCGGTAGGAATTGTAGCCATGAAGAAGCTATTTTTGTAGCAGTGCAGATTCTGAATAGGTCCCCTACCTACCCATTCCGCATGTATCACCCTACGTTTTACATGCTTTTACCTGACTCGCCGTCGACCGGGTTACGAACCTGAGCTTTACTAAGGAATTTTCATTCATTCACCCGCATCCATGAGCTTCTTCGCCAACTGGTTTGGTCCAAAAAAGAAAAAGGACCAGCCTGATTTCGCGTTTTACGAAAATTTAATTCATAGGCTGGTCGTCTCTGAAACGCTGAAGGATAAACTGCTACGGAAGGTTCGTCAAGCTTTCGATCGTCCGGAATCGTTTTTTGACGAAAAAGGTGAGTACCTACTGGCGGCTCGTGGGCTCTCGCTTAAGGCCCACAAGGCCTTGTTACCCAAAATCGCATTCGTCGATATCTTACTGAATCATAACGAAATGGCGGAAGTGGACTGGAAAGAAACCGAGCAGGAAGTTCGCTATTGGATCATCGCGTTACTAGCAGCAAAAAACTATCCGGGCTCACTGTCGAACGAAGAGAAATACGGTCGTAATGTTCATACTGGCGAGGTCCTAGACTTAATTAACCAAAACGAATTGAAGCCATTGGGCTATGCTCTGGAAATTCTGGATATCGATTCGGATAGTTACGTATTTACCGTCGTGCCACTCCATCAACAGGAGGAAGTTCAGGAAATGTTTAGATTACTGAAATAAGGAACTTCGACTCGTTTGTCGTGGATGCAACGGACTTGCGTAGATGCTACTGATTTTGGCTCTTTCAAAAGTCTTCTACAAATAGTGAATTTTTTCTTCCTCCAGATCCAGCCGTAACAGATGTTTGCGGATGACTTCTTCGTTCACCAGAGGATCCTTGTTCCACTCGCGGAGCCATTTCCGCTGCTGATCTAACATTTCCAGATAGACTTCCCGCGATTGCGTACTGAGCAACTGATCTTCCAGCACCAGCGTACTATTTTCCCATTTCTGCACCAGCTCTTTTAGCACGGGCTGATCATTCAGGCCCATTGGGTACTGGTCTCGCAATCGTTTTAGACTCTGCTCCACCAGTCGTTTGTGCATGGCATGGTAATCATCTTCTTCCGGCAGAAAGTGGTCCATATCGGAAATCCGAAAGGCCCGAATCAGGTACGGCAGGGTTAGTCCCTGCACCACTAACGTCAGCAAAATCACAATAAAGGTGATGAACAGGATCAGGTTCCGTTGCGGAAATTCCGTGCCGTTATCCAGGTACACGGGAATGGATAACGCCGCCGCCAGCGACACAACGCCCCGCATCCCGGCCCAACCCATGAGAAAAGGAGCTTTATACCCCGGGTGCCGCGTGTCCGCTACGGTGATGTATTGTCTAGCAAACAGCGTAACGAAGATGGCCGAATACGTCGAGATCATGCGACTGATCATCAGCGTACCCGTAATCAGCACGCCGTAACCGATGGCGGTATAGGTGCTAACGCCGTCGAGGTTCGCGGTGATTTCCGGCAAGTCCAGACCAATCAGCATAAAGACCAGTCCGTTCAAGATAAAAACCAGCGACTCCCAGACATTGCTCGTTCGCAGGCGACTTGTACTGCTCAAAAACAAATGACGCCGCTGCGATAGGAAAAGACCGCCACTTACGACGCTCAATACGCCCGAACTGTGAATTTCTTCCGCCGTGATGTACATGATGTACGGAGCAACCAGTGTAAAAACCAGATCCGTATTGGCATCGGTGGGTAAGAGTCGGTGCGTTTTGAAAAACAGTAAGGCAATCAATATACCTACGCCGATTCCGCCCAATACCATCCAGACAAAATTCAAAGCTGCATTTCCCGCCAGAAAATGGCCCGTACTGACGGCAATCAGGGCAAAACGGAAGATGATCAAACTGGACGCGTCGTTAAGCAGACTTTCCCCTTCCAGAATCGACGACATCCGTTTGGGTACTTTCACGAATTTCAGAATGGCTCCGGCACTTACGGCATCGGGCGGCGATACGATACCGCCCAGCAAAAAGCCCAGAGCCAGCGTGAAGCCGGGAATAAAATGGGCGGCGACCAGAGCCACTGAAAACGCCGAGACAAAGACAATCAGAAAGGCAAAGCTGGTAATGATCCGTCGCCACCGCCAGAGTTCTTTCCAGGAGGTATTCCAGGCAGCTTCGTACAGGAGGGGCGGCAGGAAAATAACAAAAATCAGTTCCGGATCAATCTGGATGGAGGGCAGTCCCGGCAGAAAACTGAAGGCCAGCCCCGCCAATACCAGAACGATGGGATAGGCTATCCGGATTCGCTGGGCCAGCATGATGAGTAAGACAATCGCAACAATGAGAGCTAGATAATAGGGGAAAACGTCAAGCATGGAAGTGTTACACAAGGGATAGGTCCGTGCTAAAATAAAAGGAAGGTCGATTTTTACGCATGCCATTGGGAAAAAATAAAGCGTAGAAAGGCTTGGGGATACTGATTGAAACGTGAGGGCTCCGGGTCAACTTTATATAGCTGTCCGAAAGCGAACGATCTCTGTTCAGTTTCGGACAATTTCATTTTTCACAACTGCTGATTTTCAAACACTTACCTGCTTACAATAGGCAACGGCACAACTTTAGACCAGCGTTAGCAATCGATCGCTGATTTGCTATGCTACGTAATTACTTCCTCGTCGCTTACCGGACCCTTCTGCGTTATAAAGGCTATACGCTACTCAATGTTATTGGCCTTACCCTGGGCCTCACTTGTGGTATTCTGATCTTTCAGGTTCTTAAATTCCAGAGCAGTTTCGATGCGTACCACGCTAAAAAAGACCGAATTTATCGGGTAATGACCGAATGGCACTCCGATGGTGTAGGCCGTTCGAGTGGCGTCCCTACGCCCATGGCTAAAGCCTTACGGAACGACCTGTCTTTTTTCGAGCGTACAGCTATGATCTTCGATCAGCATGACATCCTGGTTTCCGTACCCGATGCCAAGGGACGTCCGCTCAAGAAATTTAAGGAAGACCATTCTATTGCCTACGTAGAACCCGAGTTTTTCAGCATCATGGATTACCAGTGGCTGAATGGCAACGCACGCCTGTCGTTGACGCAACCCAACAGCGTCGTACTCACGAAAAAACTGGCGACCAAATTCTTCGGTACGGAAGACCCGATCGGCAAACGCCTGAGAGTCGGCAATGAACTGGATTTAAAAGTAAGCGGTCTTTTAGCCGACATTCCGGAAAATACGGACGTGCGTCAGGAAATGTTTATCTCCTGGGAAACGCTCAAAAACTATAAAAAAGCGGGCGGGCCTGGACTCGATAACTGGGGAGGGGTCAATTCCAGTACGCATTGTTTCGTTCTGATGCGTCCGGGCGTGGACCCCAAAACGCTGGAAAAGCCCATGCGTAAGTTTATTAACAAGTATCACACCAAGGATGGCAACGAGTGGTTTCATCCGTTTATTTCCGTTCAGGACGCTCACTTTGCCTTCGATTTCGACGCCCAGATTAGTAAAAGTCAGTTATACGCCCTGACGATTATTGGCTTGTTTCTGGTACTGACGGCCTGCATCAATTTCGTGAATCTGGCAACGGCTCAGGCCCTTAAACGTTCGAAAGAAGTAGGCGTACGCAAAGTCATCGGTGGTACGAAAGGACAGCTTTTTGCTCAGTTTCTTTCCGAAACCGGACTCATTACCTTGTGCTCCGTTATTCTGGCCGTACTGTTGACCGAGCTGGTTTTGCCCAGCGTCAACCACTGGGTGTATGAAACGGCGGGGCTTAATCTCTTCGGCAACCTTCAACTTTTCTCCGACCTGCCCATGCTCTTGTTCCTGTTGGTGCTGGTAGTAGTAGTTACCTTCTTTTCGGGTTCGTACCCTGGACTGGTACTGGCGGGTTTCCAGCCCGTAGCAGCGTTGAAAGGCAAAATCAGTACGCAACAGGTAGGAGGCTTATCCGTACGCCGGGGTCTGGTGATGGTACAGTTTGTGTTGACGCAACTGCTCATCATCGGAACCATCGTGATTACCCAGCAAATGGATTTTTTCCGGGGAAAAGATATTGGCTATGATCCTACCGCGATTGTCATGGTGAATTTACCCACGCCGGACAAAGTCACCGAGTCCCTTCGTCATCGGTTCATGCAGATACCAGGGGTAGAAAAAGTTTCTTTTTCGTCCTATGCTCCCACCAGCAATTCCAACAACAATACCAACCACCGCTTCGATACCCGGCAGGAAGACGAGAAATGGTCCGTTAATACCAAACCCATCGATTCACACTACCTGCAAACCTTTGGCCTGAAGCTCGTAGCCGGTAAAAACATTCCCGAAAGTGATACCACGCGTGCGTTTATGGTGAATGAAACGTACGTAAAACGGCTGGGTGGCAATCTGAAACCCGCCGATGTGGTCGGACGTAATATGACCGTTTGGGGCCGGACCGCTCCCATCGCTGGGGTCATTAAAGACTGGAATAACCTTTCTTTCCACAATCAGATTCAACCCGTGGTCTTGTTCTCCGATCATAACCTATACTACGCGGGAGCGTTAAAGGTCAGTACGGCTCACCTCCCCCAAACGCTGGCCGGGATCGAACAGCTTTGGAATGAAGTGTATCCGGATCACCTGTACGATCAGACTTTCCTGGATCAACGCATTGCTCAGTCGTACCAAACCGAAAATTTGATTCTGAATCTGATTCGCGTCTTTTCCTTCATCGCCATCATCATTGGTTGCCTGGGTCTGTACGGACTGGTCAGCTTCATGGCGGCTCAGAAAACCAAGGAAATCGGCGTTCGGAAAGTACTCGGGGCCAGCGTAGCTCAGATTCTGGCTTTGTTTGGAAAAGAGTTCGCCAAACTGGTGGTACTGGCCTTCGTTGTAGCCGCTCCGCTGGGCTGGTGGGTGATGTCGGGCTGGCTGGAAGATTATACCTATCGCATCAGTATTGGCTGGACGACCTTCCTGGTGGCTATTTTCACCACGGCCTTCATTGCTACCCTGACCGTCGGCTGGCAATCCTTCCGGGCCGCTACGGCTAACCCGGCGAAGAGTTTGAAGAGTGAGTAGAGGGATGGGTCAATTATGTCGCTTTAAACGGACCGAGTTCGTCCTTTGGAGACGGCTGGCTAGTAGCCTGTGAGCCTTCCAGGCTGGACCACTCCATGCCTAACGACAGCCCGCTTTAAGCCACCGCATTACGGCTGTCGTAGGGCATTCCGCGGCTCACAGGCGGTAGGGGTTTTCTTCTTCTAACAGAAGTTGATCATTAATGGTTGTTTGAAGTTTGCCGATTTCTGCATAGACGGCATAAAACCGGGCCCCGTCCTATCCCATTCCATGGCGGAATTCCATTCTGGGGCTCAAGCCGCCTTCCATTCCATGGGGGCCACCATGGGATGGCCCCCATGGAATGGTTTCATCCGCAACGCGGTGGACCAAAGCAGGATGAAAAGAGCGGTGGGCGTGCCGGCATGGAATGCATAGGGACTAAACAACCAGCCATCTTAGCGGGACGAAAACAGCCGTGTTAAATCACACCTCTTGCTGTATACATTAATCCATCATTATCAAGTTGTTAGCCGTTTAGCTCATTAGGACTTTTTGAAGAAACCAATACGAACTCTTTCTAGCCATCAACTGATAAATCATCAAACTCATGCTACGTAACTACTTCCTAGTCGCCTATCGTACCCTGCTTCGGTACAAAGGCTATACGCTGCTTAATGTACTGGGACTAACGTTAGGCATTGCCTGTAGCATCCTGATTTTTCAGGTGATTAAATTCCAGACCAGCTTCGATCGCTATCACGCGAACGCAGATCGGATTGTGCAGGTAACTACGGAAAGTAAGAACGAAAATGGCGTGAGTCATTCATCCGGCGTCCCCGCCCCTGTCGCCAAAGCCCTGCGAAACGATTTTGCCTTTCTGGAACGGGTGTCGGTGCTCATGGCCGTGGGCAATCGCCTCATCACGATTCCGGACAGCAAGGGTTCCGTTCAGAAAAAATTCAAAGAAGAAAAAACCATTGGTTTCGTCGAACCCGATTACTTCCATATTCTGGATTATCAGTGGCTGGCGGGCTCGCCGAAGGAACTAACGGCCCCCAACACCGTCGTGCTTACCCAGAAAATGGCCGAAAAATACTTTGGTACCCAACAGGCCGTTGGAAAGGTGATTCGCCTGGATAATACCATGGATTTGAAGGTGACGGGCATCCTTGCGGATATTCCCGAGAATACGGACCGCCGCCTGGAAGTGTTCGTTTCGTGGGCCTCCATGCCCAAGCAATGGGACGGTATTCAGGTGGATAACTGGGGCTGGACTAATTCCGGTACAAACTGTCTGGTACTCTTTAAAAATGAGGCTGACATTGAACGTTTGAATAAGCTGATGCCCGCATTCCGTCAAAAATACCTGGGCGAAGAGGCCAAAGAGGGCTCCTACCCGCTGGTACGTTTGAAACGACTGCATTTTGATTCGAATTACGGCGGAGCGAAGGATACCATGTTTTACGTACTGGCGGCGATCGGTCTGTTTCTACTGCTAACGGCCTGCATCAATTTCGTGAATCTGGCCACGGCTCAGGCTCTTAAACGTTCGAAAGAAGTAGGCGTACGCAAAGTCATCGGCGGTACGAAAGCCCAGCTTTTCGGTCAGTTTCTCACCGAAACCGGACTCATTACGCTCGTCGCCATCGTGGTAGCCGTGGGCCTCAGCGAAGTACTGATTCCCCTGGTGAATGCAGCCATCAAAAATCAGACGAGTATCAATTTTACGGGTACGTTTTCCTTCTTTCAGGAACCACTCCTGTGGGCTTTTTTACTGGGTTTATTACTAGTGGTGACCCTTCTGGCGGGTTTTTATCCGGGTATGATCCTATCGGGTTTTCAACCCGTAGCGGCATTGAAGGGCAAAATCAATACGCAGCAGGTCGGTGGTTTATCCGTACGCCGTAGTCTGGTGATCGTCCAATTCATCATCACTCAGGTATTGATTATTAGTACGATCGTGATTACCCAGCAAATGGGTTTTTACCGCAACCAGGACATTGGGTACGACCCTTCGGCGATCATTGTCATTCCCAACCCGACGCCCGAACAGACCAATCTGCAAACCTTCAGGCATCGTCTTACACAGGTACCCGGCGTCGAAGCCGTATCCTTTTTTGCGGCTCCGCCTACGTCTACGACTAATTTCTCCACCAACCATCGGTTTGGTTCCCACACGGAGGATGAACCCTGGAGTCTGGTAATCAAGCCAGCTGATTATACCTATGCGAATACGTTTGGTTTGAAATTGCTGGCCGGTCGGAACATTATTGAAAGTGATACGGCTCGGGAATACCTGGTCAACGAAGCCTACGTTAAGAAATTAGGATTAAAAATTCAGGATGTACTTGGCCAGAATTTAGATGTCTGGGGCGTATCGGCTCCCATCGTAGGCGTGATCAAAGACTTTAACAATTTGTCCCTGCGGGAAGAAATCAGTCCGATTGCGATATTCTCCGCTCGGGATTTCCAAAAATTCGGGGCCGTCCGCGTCAGCACGCGTGATTTGCCCGGTACTTTGGCGGGCGTGGAGAACGTCTGGAATGATACCTATCCCAATCACCTCTACGAGCAATCGTTCATGGACGAGCGTATTGCGAAAATGTACAAGAGTGAATCCCTGATGCTGCAAATCATACGAGTCTTTTCGTTCATCGCCATTTTTATCGGCTGTCTGGGTCTGTACGGACTGGTCAGTTTCCTGGCGGCCCAGAAAACCAAGGAGATCGGCGTTCGGAAAGTACTCGGTGCCAGTTTGATTCAAATTTTAGGACTGTTTGGAAAAGAATTTGCCCGCCTGATTCTCGTAGCCTTTGCCATCGCGGCTCCCCTGGGCTGGTGGCTGATGTCGCAGTGGCTGGAAGAATACACGTACCGGATTTCAATCGGCTGGGAGACGTTTGCTCTGGCCATTCTGCTAACCACCGCTATTGCCGCCCTGACTGTGGGCTGGCAATCCTTCCGGGCCGCTCTGGCCAATCCGGCCAAGAGTTTGAAAAGCGAGTAGGGTTTTCAAGTTGATTGTTGTTGGTTATTAGGCCTTCCCGAGAAAGCTCCTAATTCATTTGCCTCTACACCAACAACTATCAACCCCTAACCATTAACTATTCATCTCATGTTTCGTAATTATTTCAAAATAGCCGTACGTAACCTCTGGAAGAATAAAACGGCTACGTTTATCAACGTATTCGGTTTAACGATCGGGCTCACCTGCTGTCTGCTGATTGGCTTGTATATTCAGTACGAGGTTAGTTTTGATCGCTTCCAGCCCAACGGTACGCGTATTGCCCGGCTGGTGATGGACTATCGATTCGACAGTAGTCCTGAAACGAAACAAACCCCGGTGACCAGTACCAAGGTGGCTCCGGTCTTCAAACGCACCTTTCCCGAAGTAGAAGCGGCGGTTCGGATGATTGAGGAACTAACGACCGTCCGCCAGCAAGACCATCTAGTCTCGGAAAAGCATTTCTACTTCGTCGATTCTACGTTTTTCGATATTTTTCAGGCTGAATTCATTCAGGGAAATCCTCAGAAAGCCCTGGATGGTCCGCATAAAGTTGTACTGACCGAATCTACGGCCCGCCGGTATTTTGGGCAGGCCAACCCCATCGGTCAGGTACTGGTCACGGGAGCCGATACGGTGTTGTACGAAGTGACGGGCGTCATCAAAGATTACCCCGCTTCTTCGCAGTTGCACGCTGATTTTCTGGCCTCTTTTTCTTCACTAGGCGTCAATCAGGAGCATACGTATTTCAACGCCAACTACACTACGTTTCTTTTGCTCAGGGATGAACAGGCCTTTGCTTCCTTACAGGCCAAAATTCATCCCTTCATGAAGAAAGAGATGGCCGGTTCGGGAGCCAGTGTCACCTACTGGCTGGAGCCCTTGCTGGACATTCACCTGCACTCGCCCTACGACAGCTTCGTTCCGAATACGCCCATCGTGTACCTGTACATACTGGCGGGCGTGGCCTTACTGATTCTGCTGATTGTCTGCTTTACGTACATCAACCTGAGTACAGCCCGTTCGATGGAGCGAGCCAAGGAAGTAGGCGTTCGGAAAGTGATCGGGGCGGGGAAAGAACAATTATTCTGGCAGTTTATCGGCGAGTCCGTCCTGACCTGCCTGATCGCCATGGCGTTGAGCCTTGATTTGGTTTTAGTAGTACTCCCGTATTTTAACGAACTGGCGGGTAAATCCTTGACCGGAGCCAGCCTGCACAGTCTGCCTTTTCTACTGTTTCTGGTAACCATTACGCTCGTGGTGAGCCTGCTGGCGGGGAGTTACCCCGCCCTGGCCTTGTCAAAATTTCAGCCCGTCAAAGTACTGAAAGGCTCGTTTCGGCATACGCGTTCGGGGCAATGGCTTCAGCAATCGCTGATTGTCTTTCAGTTTACGATTTCGATTTTCCTGCTGGTCGCCACCTGGCTCATTCAGAATCAGTTGAATTTTATTCAGGAGAAAAAACTGGGTTACAATCGCGATCATGTCGTCGAGGTCCTGCTCAACCGGAAAGTACTGGACAACCTCTCAACCATCAAACACGAACTGCTGGCGAATCCGGACGTACAGAGCATCACCCGCTGCGTGGCCTCCCCCATCAACATTTACAGCGGCTTCAACATGCGATCCG
>NZ_JBMDWJ010000216.1:0-49119 GCF_048595215.1 Siphonobacter sp. | reverse complement strand
TTTTTCGTGGATCAAAGCTGCTGCATGATGGTTTCCCAGCGGGAAATAATCACGGAAACATCAAATTGTTGGGCTCGATTTTTCGCTTTTTCAGCATTGAAAATCAACTCTTTATTCATTACTTTCTGTAGGGCAGTGACTACATCCCGAACGTTCCAGGAATCGACAACTTCGCCCATTCCTTCCTGCACAAACTCAGCCACACCACCCGAATTAAACGCGACGATGGGTTTTGCCAGAGCTGCCGCTTCAATCATTACCAAGGGAAACGGATCCTCCCGGGAAGTCAGCAAAAAGCCGTTGGCGAGGGATAGATAGTGATAATAATCCTCCCGTTGTACGCCCAGTACATCAACTCGGACGCCCGAATTATGTTTTAATTTTTCCTGCGTATACGCTACGAATCCGTCATCAATGACCTGACCCAGCCAAATGATACGAGCAGGAGAGCCCTTTAGCTGCTCCGCGAAATCGGGTAGCAGATCAAACCCCTTGCGGTACGTGCTTTGTCCAGACATTACCCATACGAACTCATGGGGCTGAATACCCAGCGATTGCCGAAGCTGCTGTACGCGGTTCGGTTGAATTTGAATGCGAGAATGATCGATGAGGGAATGGCAGAGTTCGATTCGCTGTCCACCGGCTTCGCGAATCCGTTGGCAAACAATTTCCGAGCAGCCAATGATGCGATCGCTTTCGGTAATTAACCGCCGGAATGACTCTCCCTTCAACACCATGTATTCGAGGGGGAGTTCGTGAAAGTGGGTCACCACCCGCACCCCTAATTCCTGAGCCAGCGGTAATAAGAAGGCCGGTACCAGGGTGTTCAAATACCAGATATCAGCTTTAAACCGTTTCTGTACGTTCCGGAGGTACCGAAAAATTGGGTTTTCGCCGAATTTGTTCTGTATTTTTTGAACGACCGAAAAGTGGTGCGGAGCCGTAAACGTAGGAACGTCCGGAGGGAGGTCATTTAGTAATTCACCCGGCTGTAGCGTACATAACCCCAATTGAAAAAGATCCCGATTGAATCGATTCAGCAAATACCCCATCATCATTTCTGATCCGGTTCGACCTGCGTAGGGAGTGATAATCAGTATTTTACGAGTAGGCATAAGTGTACAGACTCAGGCAATGTTTTCTTCCGGTTTTATCTTGTAAAAACCCGGACGGTTGAATACCGTCGGCCAAAAATACCGCAATAACATTTGAAATCGCCGGGCAAAGCGACGTTGATTTTCCATTTCACTGCCCAAGGGTCGCCGATTCTTCAGATTCACAAAGGCTTTCCAGCCCGTAAAAATTGGAATCAACAAGGCATAATTCAGCATGACGACCAAGTATGCCCCCACGCCGTACTGCTTACGTAACCAGAGCAGATTTGAGACCTGCATCTGTACATTGAACCGATTAACGTAAGAAACATCCGTCCGACGGAAGGGGGAGTCACTGGTGAGATGCAGGAAACCTAAATCTTTATAGTACAAGAGCTTCCCAACTTTACCAAGCCGGTACGACCATTCCACATCTTCGCCGTACATAAAGAAACTCTCATCCAGAGCACCGACTTTCTGTACGGCTTCCCGGCGTACCACCATAAACGCTCCTACGAGCCAGTCGTGCTGACGGGGGTCAGTATACACCGTAGCTGGCAACATACGCTCCACCCAGGCCTGTAAGCGGATCGGAACGATATAGAAAATGCGGCGAAACTCGGCAAAACTCTCAAAATAGGGTTGAGGGCTGCCATTCCCGTACAGTTGCATGGGAGCTGACGCAGCAACGTCCGGTTCAGCATCCATGCGTTCCACGCACACATCAATCGCATCCGTGTTTTGCAGCGTATCGGCATTCAGCAGCAGATAGTACCGACCCTGAGCCGCCTGAATGGCCCGGTTGTTGGCCCGGGCAAAGCCCGCGTTATAGCCCATATCGATCCACTGAATGTCGGGGTGTTGCTCCAGTACCTGAGCTTTACTCTGATCCTGTGAATCGTTGTCGACCACAATCACTTCGTAACTGACCCGTTTGGTCCAGTCCTTAACGGATTGAATGGCCGCGATCGTTAGATCCGCACACTTATAATTAATAATCAGAATGGAAACATCAACCATACAAAAGGGCCGCTTCTAATCCGGCGTTTGATACACGATCACTCCAGTACGTACGCTTTCAACAGCTCATCTATTTGCTCTTTGGTATTGAACATCAGTACATCTATGATACTCAACCAGGGGACAAAGTCTCCGCCCAACTGGGGATATTCTGCTTTTTCGGAACGAATAAAATTTAACCGGATCTGGTGTTCGTCAAACCGCTCGTGGCTGTACAGCTCTTTCCCACCAATGGGATTGATGTAATGATCCGCTTTTTCCTGCAAGCAGATATCAAGAATGCGTTCCTGGGCCTTTAAATCCTGATTCTCGTAAATCGTCGAACTGGGTACCAGCTTCGTCGTAATGCCCAGATACGCATTGATTTGTACCAGACTATTAAAGATATAGGTACTGATGTTTTCCTCCGGGAATTGTAAAATTTCCTCCAGTAATGGATACACCGCCGCGTACAGTGGGGCCTTACGGTACGTTTGCTGAATGGTCTTCAGCAATTTATCCCGCCATTTCTGCTGCGTATCGATGGAAATTTCCCGAATCAGTTTGTTCTGACTGGCGTCTTTCAGCGGAATTGTAAACAACTGGGCTTTGCCGTTATTGAGCAGGTTATTCCGATTGATCCAGCCCCGGTTAATGAAGGCGACATCATCGTAGAGTACAAACGTATCCACCGCTTTCATCAGCTGAAAATAGCCAATATACGGAAACAGATAGGGTTGCATGATGGCTAAAGTCATATCGGCTGGGTTCAAGGTAAAAGAAGGTTGATTGTTCTCTATGAATGAGAGAATGTATGAAGGATACTGAAGCGGGAAAGAGCAGAGCGTTAAACGTCTGCTCCTTCCCGGCTTTTATTTCAATTTCCGGAGCCAGTAATCTTCCGCCGGAACGATCATCTTCGCTCGGGTGGCAGCTGTTGTATCCGTACCGAGCCGGATGTCGCCGGGCTGGGGTTTGATCACGCTGGCCGCAAAGAACAGGTATTCCGCTTCTTTGGGAATGGGCTGTAACCCGCGTTCAAAAGGATTGATGGGAATGAGTTTCCGCGTCAGGTCTTTGCCGAACAGAGGGTATTCGTAATCGTCGTTGATGTCCGCCAAAGCAACCGTCGCGTGTTCGGGTACGATTTGATCAAAATTCTTGTACGCTGGCGTAATATCCTCGCGGGCATAAGACATACGTTCGATCCGACCTTCGTCAAACGCCGAAGGATGGCCATTGTGAGCCACCGGAAGGCAACGTTCGTTCCACAATACGGCAAAAAATGCGGAAGCACAGGCGAGAGCAACAATGAATAGAATATAGCTTTTCAGAGCCAGTTCCCGCGGACCTAGTAAGGAATGCCGTTTCGTAAACAGGACCGTCAGGAAAGGAATCACGTAAATGCTTGTACTAATGAAGTACCGACCTTTAAATGGATCATAGGGAGCCGAATACGACAAAGCAGCCGCGTGCAACAGAGCCGCTCCGGCCAGGAAAAGCAGAGGTTTGGAGCGAATAATCCCAAACAGCACCAGAAATACTAGCGGCCATAACAAGGCAAAGCCCATGATGCCCCAGTAGGGGAGCCCATTCATGAAAATGTAATCCCGGTTGTAGCTGAAGGGTCGGATCGTAAAATCGGTTTCTTCCCGAAGCCGGGCGTGTACCTTTCCTTCCAGCCAAACAAAGGGAGCTTTGAACCATTGATTAGGTCCTTCAATCACGCCGGGTAGGTTGGTAAGACCGTCCAGGTTCATGAAGTCAAAACCGTACCGCAGGAAATTCCGGGTACCTTGTTCGTAAAGATTTGGGCTAAAGATACCCCCAGCTCGTTCCACCGATTGGTGACGCGTAGCCGTAGGCGGGCCAATCGGGTGATTATACCGCTGAAGGTTGGACAGATAACCCGTGGGTAAGGTAAACAGAAGCACGCCGATAACCGCCGAGGTAAAGAAGTGCTTGAGCTGACCCAGAGAATATTTGACATTGGGCACACCGAACACAAAGACGTACAAGGCCACCATGAATAACGAGGGGAATTGTAGAACCAGCGTAATCTTGTGGCCCAGACCAATACCAAAAATGAGTCCGGCCAAGTACAAATACCGACGGCGATGCGTCTGGTGGTAGGCAAATAAGAAGTACACCAAGCAACTAACGTAACCCATCAGTACGATGTCCGTATCAGTCGTTGTAGATTGTAGCAGAACGTTAGGCAATAGACCCATCGCCAAGGCACAAAATACGCTGGCAGTGGTATTGCGACTGATGGATTGAGAAATACCGTAAGCCGCTAGTACGGAGACCCAGTAGCTGAGGTAATTGATAAGCTTGAAGGCATTCTCAATTTTTCCCGTAATCAGGTAGCTGTAAATCTGAATGCCGCACACGCTACGGGGATAGGTGTCAATATTCCAGTTAGTACCGTAGAACGGAGCCATCGTACCCCGCTGAATGAAGTACATGACGCGTACCAAATGGCCCGTCATACTGTCCCATTCATTCGGCACAGTAAACAGCACCAAGAGTAAACTGATAAAGGACACCGTTGCCAGCGTTGCGATCATTAGACCAAAGACCACTTTCAGGTAAAGAGAAAGCTCTTTATACCAGGTCCAGGTTCGCTGAAGCGTACTGCCTAAAAGGCTGATCACGGAGAAATCCTCGTATTCCCGAATGAATACTTTCGAGAATAAGAGATAAAAGATGAAAGGCGGAATGAATACAATGCCCGCCCAGAAGCGTACATCCGCCGTTTTATGCAAAAACGATAATATGAATCCGGAGACAATGATACTACCGGCAAAGACCGTAAATGCCGTGATGATTACATCTACTAAAGACTTTCGTGAGACCTGGGCAGCTACCCGGAAGCAGAAGCCCACGAACATCAGAAAGAGTAGGCGGTACAACCAATCCCACATGTTTGGTACTATTACAGGTTTTCGTTGATGATCGAAATAATTCGTTCGACGTCATGATCCGGCAGATCCGGATACAGCGGCAGACTCAGGGCACGCACCGCCATATACTCCGAGACCGGACATGACTGATGAGCGTGCAAAAAGCTCAACGTGTTTAAGGAAGGATAAAAATACCGACGAACGAAAATGTTCTGAGCGGCTAAGGCATCGCGTACCTTCAGCAAATCAGCTTCCGTTTCAAAGAAAACGGGGTAGTACGCGTGATTCCACTCCACGTCTGCGGGTATGGTGGGTTTGGTAAGCTTCTCCCAGTTTAGGTGCTGATCGTAGCTTTTCGTAACCCGACGGCGGCCTGCAATAATCTCATCCACTTTAGGCAGATTACACAAACCCATAGCCGCATGAAACTCCGAGTTCTTGGCGTTAATGCCAATGTCGAAATAGTCATCTCCTACGTGACCAAAGCTACGGTAGAGTTTTAACTGCTCGGAGAGTTCAGCATTAGGGGTCGTAATCATGCCACCTTCCACCGTATGGAATACTTTCGTCGCGTGAAAACTACAGGTCGAAACGTCGCCGTAACTCAGTAAGGATTTACCCTGGTACTGAACACCAAAGGTATGAGCGGCATCGTAAATGACGTATAAGCCATGCTGCTTGGCAATGGCTTCGATACGTTCAATCTGGCAGGGAATCCCATACACGTGAGTAGCCAGAATAGCCTGCGTTTTTGGCGTAATTAGAGCCTCAATGCAGTCCGGATCGATACAGAGATCTTCTTTCCGGATGTCCGCGAAAATGGGCGTGGCATTTTCCCAGGCAATGGCGTGGGAGGTAGCACAGTAGGAAAAAGGCGTCGTGATCACTTCGCCCGTAATCCGAAGGGCCTTCAAAGCCATTTGCAGCACAATGGTACCATTAGAGCTGAAATGCAGATGCTCAAGACCGAGGTATTGTCGCAGTTTTTGTTCTAATTCCAGAACGAGCGGTCCCTGGTTGGTCAAATGATGACGTTCCCAGATGCCGTTTAAGTACGCGATATATTCTTCTTGAGGAGGAAGGTAGGACTTGGTTACAAAAATTTTTTCGCTCATACGTTAACCTCCTCTGCCTGTTCGATAGTGAAGGGAAAATAGGGACGAACGGAACCCGGCCATTTACCATACCAGGCTACTTCGCCGCGATAATCGTCAATTTCAAATAAAATGGATTCCTGTAGGTGATACAGTACCGTCGCCGCATCTTTTACAATCATCATCGTGATGGTATAGGTACCATCATTGAGGAAGTTACCGGGCAGTTCTACTTCGCCCGTAATTATCCCAGGGTTCGCATCAAGTTGCGGAGAAGCCAGGTTAAAGATGGTTTCTCCCGTCATGGAATTGAAGTGCATACTCAGGTTGAGCTTGGCATTCTTGACGAAGTTCCAGAACTCAAACCGAACCCGGATGGGCGTACGTACGTCAATGCGGGTTTGACTACCGCTAAACGTAGGTATCAATTCAATCTTTTTGATCCTTACCTGATCATTACCAGGAGCTGATTCGGGCGTAGTCCATTCCCGTACCAGACTGGTTTGATTGATCTTCGACATGTAATCGGTAATGATCTGTCCCGTTTCACCGACGGCCACCATTTGGCCACGATTCATGAATACGGCTTTATTACACAGACTTTGTACGGCCGTGAGATTATGACTTACGAACAAAATGGTACGACCACTATCCGACACATCTTTCATCTTGCCAAGACACTTCCGCTGGAATTCAGCGTCACCTACGGCTAGTACTTCATCGATGATCAGAATTTCGGGTTCAAGGTGAGCGGCAATCGCAAAACCCAAACGTACAAACATCCCCGAAGAATAACGTTTCACGGGGGTGTCCAGAAATTTTTCGATACCGGCGAAGGCTACGATTTCATCAAAGTGCTGCTTGATCTCGGACTGCTTCATGCCGAGAATAGCACCGTTGAGAAAGATGTTCTCGCGACCCGTAAGCTCCTGGTGAAAGCCCGTACCGACTTCCAGCAAACTGGCAATACGGCCCCGGACCGTTACCCGGCCTTCAGTCGGCTCGGTGATCCGGCTGAGTACTTTCAGAAGCGTAGACTTGCCAGCTCCGTTGTGCCCAACGATTCCGATTCGGTCGCCCTGAGCTACGTCGAAGGTTACATTTTTAAGAGCCCAGAATTCTTCTTTGACGGAAGTCTCCTGTGGCTTGGAACCGAACAGCGATTGAAAGCTATTGAATACGGTTTCTTTTAACCCCGATGGACCACCGTATTTTTTCTGGTGATCGATGAAGTAGCGTTTACCTATGTTTTCAACCTGGATGGCATTCATAACAGGGAAGGTTAACGGAGGGAGCCAGCCAACCTATTGATGAAAAAAAGCTTTGAAGAT
Organism: Siphonobacter sp.; assembly: GCF_048595215.1. NCBI lineage: Bacteria > Pseudomonadati > Bacteroidota > Cytophagia > Cytophagales > Cytophagaceae > Siphonobacter > Siphonobacter sp. The sequence goes on along the minus strand of NZ_JBMDWJ010000216.1, from coordinate 41,695 downwards.
TAAATATAGTCAACAAAACCGTTTTCGCGTTTACGGAAAAAAGCAACAGAACTGAGGACAACTACTAGAATAATGATCACACTGGGAATAAAACTTTCCCAGTTGAACGGAGCTGTACCTCCTAAGAGGGTCCAGCGAAAACCATCGATAATTCCCACGATGGGGTTCATATTATAAAGCGGGTACCACCACTGATCAGCGTATTGCCGAATGTTCATGGACGAGTACGCCACGGGACACGCATAGAATCCAAACTGGATAATGAAAGGCGTCAGTTGCGTAAAGTCACGATACTTCACGTTCATAACGGCTAGAAATAAACCGAAACCAAACGAAGCTAGGTACGCCATTCCCAAAAACACTGGCAAAAAGACCAGTTGCCAGGAGGGCATAAAATCCTGCTTGAAGTAGTACCAGAGGTACATCGGAATAATCAAGGCAAAGCCAACCAGGAAATCAACGAAACCTACCATGACCGAACTAGTCGGTAGGATCAATCGGGGAAAGTAGACTTTCGAAACTAGGTTGGAGTTACTTAATATACTGTGGCTCACCTGCGAAAGCGAGTTAGCAAAGAAGTTCCAGATCAGTACGCCTGCAAAAATAGCCAGCTTGGGAGGAACACCCGGTTCAAATTGTAGACCGGCTACTTTACCAAATGCAAAAAAGAGGACCGCTGTAGTAAGTACGGGGCGAACGACGCTCCAGACAATGCCCAGAACCGTTTGTTTATACCGAACGGTAATATCCCGCTTGGCAAGAATCCAGAATAATTCGGTAGACTTCCAAAATTCAGACCAATAGTTCTTCTGCGACCTGCCGTGTTCTATAATCGTTTCCTGGGTCATGAATTCTGTAATTTTTTCATCATGTTTTGATAGGAGTTAATCAGGAACATGGCCGCCAGTGACAGCACAATGCCCAGAGCAATCCCAATTTTAATGGCTTTTCCTTTGGGGTAGGGAGTAACTGGCAGCGGAAAAGTCGGCTCATCGATAATCATTACTAAGGGGCTTTCCCGAATGAGCGAGGTACGCAAGGCGTCGATATTCCGAATGGACTCCATATACAGTCCTTGCAAATAGGTCGTATTCTGAGAAAGGCGTTGGTCATTCACGCGGGCCGAAGGCATAATGGCATACTGACTATAATCCTGAGCTGCGGCTAATTTGCGTTCAGCTCCCGTTAGTTTCGTCAGTACGGAGTCGCGACGGTGAACGTTCAGATCAAGTAGCTCTAGCGTTTTCTGACTCTGCGTTTCTTTATAGAAATCAGTCATTCGAGCGAGCCAGGTTTCCACCAGCAGCTTTGACAGCGTATCGGATTCGGTCTTGATGGACAACTCCATGAAGCTGGATTTCCGGTCTACGTTTTCAATCTGTAAGTCCTGTGAAGCGTAATCACGAAACATATCCAAATAGGACATTTCTGCATTTGAGTACTGTTTAATGGGTTTATCCGGGAAACGGAATTTCTTACCCAAGTACTCTTCATTTTTCGTTCGACGCAGGGCTCCCGAACGGTCTTTGTAAAAGTTAGCGAGCAGGTCCGTCTTATTACCAATCGTGACCTTCGTCAACATCACGCGGTTCCCAATTTTCTTGGAGCGAAACAGAGAAACGAAGTTTGGTCCCGAGAACATATTCGCACTTGAACTACCCCCCGACATACCTAACGCACTAGCGAAGTTCGAGAGTTCAGAGTTACCTGAGCCACTTTCCAGGTTAAAGATCAGGGAGGCCTCATATTGATCAGGTACTTCATTCACCTGGTCATAAATCCAACCACCTAAACCGCCAAGTAGTACACATATCAGCAATAACCACCAATACTTGACGATTGTTTTGAATACGGTAGTGACCGTATTTACCAATTTTCGAGGGTCGAAAGCGGGAGCTGGCTCGACAACGGCCACCTCCCCATTAGGGGTAAGTACGGGTTTATGAGATTCTTCTGTTACCATAATTATTATGAAAGGCTGGAGTTACGATTATAACGTTCGGAGAATAGCGTAGATACCCAAGAGGCCGGACAGCGAACCACCAATAGTACCAATCACACCCATCACCTGAGCAGCTGTAATGTCGGCCTGCGTACGTACGGGTACGATGATACGAGAACCAGGACGTACTTCCGGATACGAATTGAAGAACAGGAATCGCTTCGTCTTCTTGGCATATCCATTTGCGTAGATTACGTACGTACGTTTCTTCACGCTACGAGAAGTAAAACCACCGGCCCGTGAGATATACTCGCCAACGCCCACATTTTTTGTGTAACGGGTTGTCGTAGGCAATTGCACTTCACCTTCAATTTTAATCGTCGGGTTAAACTTGGGAACCGTCAGCAGATCACCATCCTGAAGAATCAAGTCGATATCCGTATGCGGTTTTTCCAGGATTTTCTTCAGATCGATACCAATGGCTTCTTCTTTATTTTCGGCTACTACATCGGCTTGCAGAGCGGATTTCCGGCCATCGTTGCTGATCGTATTCAAGGTTTTCTGCTGCTGATCAATTTCTGCTTTCGTAAGCTTGGTTTTGCGAATTAGTGAAGCTCCTTCCACATAGGCATAGGCAGTAAGGCCACCAGCCCGCTTGATCAAATCCGAAATACGTTCGTCGCGATCTACCAGACCGTAATCACCCGGTGTACGTACCTGACCTTCGACTTTTGCTGCTTGGTTATTTTCGAAGTTAGGAGAAGCTCGTACGTATACGACGTCATAGGGTTTCAACTGAAACTTGGAAGCTTCATCGGTCAAACGCAGGTCACGGCTAATAGACAGGGTAAACGTTTCCGCCAGCGTTGAATTGATGAGTTTGGGATCATCGGAATCCAGACGTTTGGGGCGAATCACTTCAATGTGATTAGGAGAGGCTGCCGCCCGTAGATTTCCCGCCGTAATGATAAGATCTTCAACGGTCATTCCTTCGAACCAAGGATAGTAGCCATTGTTCTCCGCTGAGTCACCTTTGGGGGTATTAACTTCACCTAAAATCCGCACCGTCATGCCTTCCCGCAATTGGGTTACGCTAGCTACTTCCACCCGATCCAGAGGTTTAAGCACTACATTAGAATCCTTTCCGTTCAGAATGCGAGTCAAGTTTACCGGAATCAATTCTTCCGTCAGATCATCCTTCTGACGGTGGATGGCCGCACGGCCTAGGAACGCATCACGTTTAGGTCCTTCGGCCCGACGAATCAGGTCTTTTACCGTTGGGTTACGATCCAGTGGATAGGATCCGGGCATGTATACGGCTCCATTGATCACTACCATGTTTTCTTCCCGTTCGGGTACGCGATTGATGCCCACCCGGTCACCATTCATTACCTCAAACGTATTCATTTCTTCTTCGCGTACATCGATGAACTTCCGGCCATTGGGCGTAATGCGTTGAATGGTAATCGTCGGACGATACGCATCTTCTACCAAGCCCCCCGCATACGCAATCAGGTCACCCAGTTTTTCGCCGGGTAATAGTTCAAAATAGCCCGTCTTTTTCACGCCTGCCGTTAATTCTACCCGTGAACGGTAGGGAGGGATCTGAATGACATCGTCATCTTTCAGACTGATGTCGCTCATCCGTAAACCTTTCGTCAGGTATTTGTACAAATCGATGGTCCGGAATACGGTATCCTGACCAGAACGGTTGCGGCGAATCAGGTTGATGGTACGAAAAGATCCTGAAGCCGTCGGACCACCCGAAAAATACAAGGCGTTCATGACCGTAGCCAGGGAGGGTAGGTTATACGTACCCGGATTAACTACTTCTCCGATGAAGTTAACCCGAATGCTTCGGATATTACCAATTCGGATACTCATGTCCATGCCGCGGCCAATGGGATAGATACGGGCAAGTTTCGCACGAATCCGCTCGGTAGCGGCTTCAATAGTCAGGCCGTTGACGAAGATGGGGCCCACCTGGTCAAGTTGTAAAATTCCTTCAGGGGTGATAGTTTTCTGAATATTAATGTCCCGATACAAATCCCCGTAGACATTAATGATCAACTGGTCTCCAGCACCTAAGATGTAACCTTTAGGTGTAGGAATGTTAGTAATCGGAGCAATATCCAGGCTTTTATTTGAGAAAATATCGGCACCAAAAATCTTGAGTTTTTGTTCTTTCGTACCGGGCTCTTCGGTATTAGCTCGGAGTAGACGCACGGAATCTTCACGTGCTTTAGATCGCTGATCCTGAATGTATTGCCGCTGTTGAGTATTGTCTACCTGATTCGTATTTCCCGGCGTGGCCATGGTAGGCTGCGACATGGGAATATTAGCAGGTAAACTAGTCGGAGGAAAGGGTAACTGAGGGATCTGAGCCCACACCAGCTGAGTGAACAGCAAAAAGCCAGAAATAAGTGTTAGTTTCAGAGTTGATGCAGATTGAAGGAGTGGGACAAAAAGAAAAGTTCTAAAGACGCTAGGCCGAACAAAGGGCAACATTTCGATTCTCTTTTGGTTAAAATTGATTTTTTCCCGGAAGGGTTGGACTCGGAAATTTACCTGATATCTAACTAGTTTCCATTGAAGCGATGATCGAAAATCACTTCAAGCCCACAAAGTAAAGCACTAAATTCCTAAATTCAGCTACCATTCATAGAATTAACATTTGCCTAAAATACGATTTTTCCTATGATGGAAATTGAACAAATCTTATTTTTGATGAACGATTGAATGCTTGAAAAATTGACTCATGGCAGAACAAAAATTAACAGATTACACCGAAGATAGCATTCGTTCGCTGGACTGGAAAGAGCATATTCGTCTGCGTCCGGGGATGTATATTGGGAAGCTGGGAGATGGTTCTTCGGCGGATGACGGGATTTACGTACTTGTAAAAGAAGTCATTGACAACTGTATTGACGAACACGTCATGGGATTTGGCAAAACCATTGAAGTGAAAATTGCCGAACACCGTGTGGAAGTACGTGACTACGGTCGGGGCATTCCATTGGGGAAGGTTGTCGACGTGGTTTCTAAAATTAATACGGGTGGTAAATACGATTCCGGAGCCTTCCAGAAATCAGTAGGATTGAACGGGGTTGGTACGAAAGCCGTGAACGCTCTTTCGGCCTTTTTCCGGGTCCAGTCGGTACGGGATGGTCAGGCGAAGTGGGCTGAGTTTTCGAAGGGTGAACTCGTCCGTCAGTCCAAAGGAACGATTGAAACCAAGGAACGCAACGGTACGCACGTAGTGTTTGAGCCGGATAATACGGTATTTAAAAATTACCACTTCATTCCGCAGTATCTGGAAAACCAGATCTGGAACTATGCGTACCTCAATGCTGGGCTTACGATCCAGTTTAACGGCCAAAAGTACATAGCCCAGCGGGGCCTGCTGGATTTGCTCGAACGTAAGACGGATCCAGATAGTATTCGTTATCCCATCATTCACCTGAAAGGAAATGACATTGAGATTGCCATGACGCACGGCAATCAGTACGGCGAGGAATATTATTCGTTTGTCAACGGTCAGAATACGACCATGGGAGGTACGCACCTGGCGGCTTTTAAAGAAGCCGTAGTCAAGACTGCCCGCGAATTTTTCAAGAAAGATTACGCTCCCGAAGACATCCGGGCCAGTATCTCCGCGGCCGTCTCCCTGCGGGTACAGGAACCCGTATTCGAATCGCAGACGAAAACCAAACTGGGTTCGACGAATATGTCGCCGGATACCAGTTCGCCAACCGTACGCGGACACGTCGTTGACTTTTTGAAAACGGAATTAGACAACTTCCTCCATAAAAATCCGGCGGTTGCCGAGGCGATGAAAAAACGCATCGAGCAGTCGGAACGCGAACGGAAGGAAATTGCCGGAATCAAAAAGCTAGCGAACGACCGGGCTAAAAAAGCTAGCGTTCATAACAAGAAACTACGCGACTGCCGCATTCACCTGCCGGATGCCAAAGCCGAAGATCGTCTGGAAACGACCCTGTTCATTACGGAGGGGGATTCTGCATCGGGTTCCATTACGAAGTCCCGAAATGTACAGACACAGGCCGTATTCAGTCTTCGCGGAAAGCCGCTGAACTGCTTCGGATTGACTAAGAAGATTGTGTACGAGAACGAAGAGTTTAATCTGCTGCAACACGCGTTAGACATCGAAGCCGGTCTGGATACGCTTCGCTTCAACCGAATCGTCATTGCTACCGATGCCGACGTAGATGGGATGCACATCCGCTTGTTGCTGCTGACATTCTTCCTGCAATTCTTCCCTGACATTGTACGGAATGGTCACCTGTACATTTTGGAAACGCCCTTGTTCCGGGTACGGAATCCGAAAAAGCACGAGGATACCATTTACTGTTACTCGGAAGACGAGAAGCAGAAAGCGATAGCCCGGCTTTCTACGAATGGACGTAAGGTGGAAATCACCCGATTTAAAGGCCTAGGTGAAATTTCTCCCGATGAATTTGGCAAGTTCATTGGCGAAGACATGCGTTTGGAACCTGTGATCCTGGAAAAAGAATCGACGATTCCGAAACTGTTGAGCTATTACATGGGTAAAAACACGCCCGACCGTCAGCGGTTCATCATTGATAATCTCATTATCGAAAAAGATGATGTCGAGGAAATATTGGAAGTAGCCTAACCGATGTTCAACGCCTGATGAGAACCTCCTCATCAGGCGTTTTTGTTTTTCCGAAACAAACCGCATTGCATTCAAGTTTAGTAGCAAGCATGAACGAGCTAAAATTCGCGGAGATTGGTACTAGGAACCGGCCGAAGCAGAGTCTTTATACTCAGCAGGTCATTAAAAAACTGATAATTATTTTTTAATGGGATGACTTTGTGGCACCCCTTCAACAATTGATCCCGTTTATCTTTGCGAAAACCAAATCCAATCTGTCATGGACAATGCATTAGCTACAGAACCCAAGCTTATGGACCTGGACACCTTTCGGTCAGAAATGGACACCAAGGGCTGGGTAATTTTTAATGAAGTACTGGAAGATGACTTCCGTGAAGAGCTCATCAAAGCTCAGGATATAGCGACGGAAGAGTGCCGTCAGATTCAGATTAAAAATGGCGTTGTAAACCGCACGGCCGGAACCTCGCACCATTTGGTAGTTTTTGAAGGTGCGTTCATGAAGTTCCTTGAGCAGATGCCTCTGCACGAGTACATGACGGCTTATTTCGATAACGGTCCATACATCCTTAACTCGTTCGGGGGGGTTATGAACTTTAAAGCCGAAACTTCTTCGTACGTAGGAAATGTGCACCGCGATATTCGTACCTGGAGCGGCGATTTGCATCTGATGCTGAATATGCTGGTGATGCTCGACGACTTTACGCCCGAAAACGGAGCGACCTGGTTCATGAGCGGCTCCCATAAATACGCCGAAAAGCCTACGGATGAACAATTCTTCGCGGTAGCTGAACAGGCGGTAGCGAAAAAAGGTAGTATCGTTTTGTTCAACTCGAACGTATGGCACGCGGCCGGTACGAACCAGACCGATCAGATTCGTCGTGGTTTGACGCCGATGTTTACTAAGCCTTTCTTCAAACCTCAGTTTGACTACTCACGCTACTTTGGCTACGAGCGTACGGCTACCTTCTCACCGCTGGTGAAACAGTTGCTGGGCTATAACTCCCGCGTACCTGCCGACCTGGATGAGTGGTATCAGGTACCAGAAAAACGTTTATATATTCCAGGACAAGGTTAATTGCATTAAATTGCAGGCCAATTCAGAAGTGAATCATCCGTAAGTACCTTTCCTGGAAAGACCGACGGATCAACATACGGAAGTAAAATAAACCCAATCCCTTTCCAGCAACTGCTGGAAAGGGTTTCTCATTTAAACAATTCAACCAACGATTATGGATCAGACGCTGCAGGCTGAGTACGAAAACCTGAATAAAATCACTGCCGATTACGACGATTATGAATTTGACCGCCGGATGCGTCATTATATGATGCGTACCCTGGAACCATTCATGCGGGAAGGAAAGGCCTTGGAATTGGGTTGCATGTACGGCGAGTTTACCAGCATTCTTGCCAAGCGTTTCGATGATCTGACGGTAGTAGACGCCGCTGAGGAGTTTCTGGCAATTACCAAAGGTCGGGTAGGCGATAAAGTAAAGTTCATCAACGGACTTTTTGAAACATTTGAATCGGATGAGAAGTACGATGCCATTTTTATCATGCACGTACTGGAACACCTGATTAATCCGGTTGAAATCATGGCTCGTGTACGTCAGTTCCTGACTCCTACGGGACGTTTGTTCCTGATTGTACCTAACGCCAACGCAGGCTCTCGTCAGATTGCCGTGAAAATGGGCTTCCTGACGCACAATGCCGCATTGACGCCCGCTGACGTGAAGCACGGTCACCGCATTACGTACTCACTGGATACCCTGGAAAAAGATGTACTGGAAGCGGGCTTAAGCGTCGTACACCGGGGTGGTATCTTCTTCAAAGGCTTGGCAAACTTCCAATTGGATAAAGCCCTCGAAGCGGGTATCATCGATGACAAATACATGGAAGGCTGTTTCCAACTGGGTATGGTATATCCAGATCTGTGCAGCAGTGTGTACGTAGTGGCTGAAAATAAATAATGATTCAGTTCAGAGAAATCATCATCGAAGACGTTCCGTCCATCAATCGCTGGCGAAACGATCCGGAGGTAATGCAGTATCTAACAAACCAGTTTCGGTACATTGGCCTGGAGGCCGACCGGAACTGGTTTGCTTATTATCAGCAGCACCGTGATCAGGCCGTACGACTGGCCATTGTGGACGACGCCACGTTGATAGGTACCGTTCAGTTAACCCAAATAGACCGGGTTAACCAGCAGGCGGAGTACAGCATTATGATTGGTGAAAAAAATCATCAGTCGAAAGGCATTGGACGATTGGCTACGGAGGAGATCCTTCGTCATGGATTCAATGATTTGAATTTGCATCGGATCTATCTGACCGTACTTCCCGAGAATGATCGGGCCATTCGCTTATACGAATCCTTCGGTTTTCAGCAGGAAGGTCTGTACCGAAAGGCCTTGTTCAAGAATGGTCAGTTTACGGATGTGATGGGTATGAGCCTTCTTCGCAATGAGTTTCAGAGTCGCTGATTCTGTTTACTCATGACTTTTTTTCTATGAAGCCCAAGCTTAGTGTTTATTGCATCACCTACAACCATGGCCCTTTTATTGCGGAGGCTCTGGATAGTTTCTTAGCTCAGAAAACCAACTTTGAGTTTGAAATCGTAGTAGGCGACGATGCCTCCAAAGACAATACGCAGGAGGTATTAAAGGAATATCAGCAACGCTATCCGGATAAAATCCGGCTGTTACTGAATCAGACCAATCGCGGAGCGATCTACAATTTTATTGATACGTACGATGCCTGTCAGGGCGAATACTTGGCTCTGTGCGAAGGAGACGACTTCTGGATCAATCCGCTGAAGCTGCAGAAACAGGTAGAATTTCTGGATCAGCACCCGCAGTTTTCGATGAGTTTCCATAACGCGGAAGTTCGTTACCAGGATGGGAGTGCCCCGGCGTACCTGCTCAATGACCATACGCAGAAGAAGGTCGTAACGGTCGATGACCTCATCGGTAATAAAGAGACCTGGTTTATGGCTACGGCCAGTATCGTCCTGCGGAAAACGTTTCTACCTAAGCTACCCGCCTGGATGGTAGAATCGAAGAGTGGCGATATTCCCCTGAATATTCTGATGACGCAACGCGGCCCGGCTGGTTATATGGATGAAGTGATGTCCGTATACCGCAAGCATAGCGGGGGACAAAGCAATACTGATCACCGCTGGGAAGCTCACTTTTTATTGAACCGTATTAACATGTACGAACATCTGGACCGCGAAACCGGCTACCAGTTTTCGGAACGGTTTAAGAAAACGATGGCCGAATTTTACTGGTTATTGCCCGATACCGTAGATTTCGAGACGAAGTTCTGGCCGCGGTTACGCTATACGATGCGAGCGGTTAAATACGATCCGGCAACGTATCGGAAACCCTGGACGAATTTGTTCAAGGAAAAAATCCTAACGAAACGGCAGCTTGACATTTCCCGGAAGCTACGTGGCTTGAAGTAAGACCGAATAAACCCTCATGTACTGTGACTTTAGAAGAATTACGGAATCAGATTGATGCCATCGACAATCAGTTGCTGGTTCTGATGAATGCCCGGATGAACGTTGTGCAGCAGGTTGGTGAACTCAAACGATCATCGCAGGCCCTGATTTACCGCCCCGAGCGGGAGAAGGCTATTGTAGACCGGCTGGCCCATCAATCCGATGGCTTGCTGCGTTCGGATGCCATCGAAGCCATTTTCCAGGAAATTTTTGCCGTTGCTCGTAATATCGAATTACCCGAGCGAATTGCGTACCTGGGTCCCGAAGGAAGTTTTACCCACCAGGCCGCCGAATCCCGCTTCGGGGCCATGAGTGAGTATGATGCTCTGCCCACGATTCGTTCCGTATTCGAATCCGTAGAGACGGGACGGGCGAAATTTGGCATCGTTCCCATTGAAAACAATCAGGAAGGCTTAGTCTTTGAAACCGTTGATAACCTCAACGAAAAAGACGTGCGTATTGCGGCCGAAATCGTTAAGCCGATTCACTTTGCATTCGCTACGAAGGCCGAAAAGCTGAGCGAAATTCAGCGGATTTATTCCAAGGATATTGGGTTCCGGCAGTGTAAGCGATTCCTAGATGACTATTTCAGCGGGTATTCAGTAGAGATTATCCCGGTGGAATCAACATCCAAAGCTGCCAAAATGGCATCGGAAGATCCTTACGCCGCTGCGATCTGCTCGGATATTGCCGGAAAGATTTATGGCGTACCCGTTTTGTTTAATAACATCCAGGATTCTATCGTCAACCGTACCCGTTTTTTGATTCTGGCCAAAGAATTCGATACCATGCCTTCGGGAAATGATAAAACGACGGTAATTGTACAGTTCCCGAATTCAGATAAATCGGGTACGCTTTCCCGATTCCTGCGGGAGTTTGAGGTGTACGACATCAACCTAACGAAACTGGCGAGTCATCCCAGTCGGCAGGGTGATCGATTTGGCTTCTGGTTCCTGATGGAATTCGAAGGACACGCGAAAGACGACAAGGTGCAAAAGATTTTTCGGCAGATCCAATCCGAAATCAAGTGGCTGGGTAGTTACGTAAAGCTGGTAGACTAGTAGACTTAAGCCATTCAATACTAGCAAAAAAGCCAATCGCCCGAACGTTAGGAACGTTCGGGCGATTGGCTTTTGAAATCTGAGTGTAAAGATAGCGTTACGGCGTCGTCTTTTAAACCTTACTTGGTATAGGAATGGGTGTGTAAAATCGCCAGCGAATCAACCTTATCCTGTCCGATTTGAGTAATGAGGGGTTCCAGGCCTTCGTACTTCACCTGCCCCCGTAACCAGGCTACGAATTCAAGCGTAAGCTTTTCCCCGTAAATTTCCTGATCAAAATCGAAAATATTCACCTCGATTGTTCGAATCGTTCCTTCTACGGTTGGATTTGTACCGATGCTGAGCATGCCGCCGTACCAGTCGTTTCTCCAGCGTACGCGAACGGCATATACACCATCCGCGGGTACTAGTTTATAGGATTCGGGTAATTCCAGATTGGCCGTGGGATAGCCCAGTTGCCTACCCAGCTGCCGCCCTTTAACAACCGTACCGCTTAGCGTATAGGGGCGTCCCAGGAAGTTGGCGGCGGTACTTACGTCGCCTGTGAGCAAGGCCTGTCGAATGCGAGTTGAACTAACGGCCAAGTGCTCCACATCCTGGCTAGGGATTTCCTCGACCGTAAATCCGTAGTCATGAGCGTGAGCCTGTAAGTAGTCGAAACCCCCTTCGCGATTCCGCCCAAAGCGGTGGTCGTACCCAATGACGAGACGTTTGGTACCGATGGTATCAATGAGGATGTTACGAATGAATTGGTCCGAGGTGAGTAGCGAAAAATCCCGATTAAAGGGAATCACGACTAAGTGATCGATACCCGACGCCGCCAGCGATTCAATCTTCTCTTCGAGCGTATTCAGCAACTTCAGATCGGCACTGTCGGCCGCAACGACCGTGCGGGGATGGGGCCAGAACGTAAGGACCACCGATTCGCCCTGCGACTGTCGGGCTGACTCGATCAATCGCTGTAATATTTTCTGATGGCCCAGATGCACGCCATCGAATGTCCCACTTGTCACTACGGCGTTCGAAAGTCTCCGAAAGTGCTCAATCCCATGATGTACTTGCATAGATTCTAAAGGGGTCTGATGCGGGGTTCGTACAACGTGCTACCGGGGCGGTGCGTCTCCACGAACTGCTCGAGGGAGACCGCGTCCGCGACGTTGAAATCCCCGATGCGGGTACGACGCAGACTTTTTAAATATGCTCCAGACTGACAGAGTACGCCGAAATCCCGGACCAGGCTACGGATATACGTGCCTTTGGAACAGACAATCCGAAAATCCAGTTCAGGAAATCGGCTCTGATCAATTTCAAAGGTCGATACAGTAATAATTTTGGATTTAATTTCTGCTTCCTGTCCGCTACGAGCCAGCTCATAAGCTCGTTTCCCATCCACTTTAACCGCAGAAAAGATCGGAGGGGTTTGGGAAATGGCTCCGGTCAATGCCTGCTGAGCCGATTCCAGGATCTGGGCTGTAATGTGTTCAATGGGATATTCCGCGTCGAATGGTGTTTCTAAATCCACCGAAGGCGTGGTTTTGCCCAGCACAAACGTACCCGTATATTCTTTTTCGGCCGCCTGATAGCTTTCAATCTGTTTGGTCATTTTTCCAGTACAGCAGATCAGCAGGCCCGTAGCCAGGGGATCGAGTGTACCGGCGTGACCGATTTTCTTGTATTGGGCTGCCCACTTCAGCTTCTTCACGACCGCAAAGGAAGTCCAGCCCAGAGGCTTATCAATCAATAGGACTTCGCCGGGATCAGCAACCGGTTCTGTTGGTTCATTCGTCATTGTTACACTACTTCCATTTGCATACCGCTCAGCAGTAAGCCAATGATGATTAATCCCATAATGATTCGGTACCAGCCGAAAACTTTAAAGCCGTACTTCGTTAAAAAGCTAATGAAAAAGCGAATGGCCAGCATGGCGACGATAAAGGCAACCACGTTTCCGATGGCAAATAACTGCCACTGTTCGGTGGTCAGGGTATTGCCATCCATGAAATAATCCAGCATTTTCTTACCGGTAGCGGCAAACATGGTAGGTACTGCCAGAAAAAATGAAAACTCGGCGGCGGCTTTCCGACTAATGCCCTGACTCATACCGCCCACGATGGAGGCCCCCGAACGGGATACGCCCGGAATCATGGCGATACACTGGAAAAGACCAATTTTAAAAGCATTCCAAAGATCAATATCTTCCGAATCATCGATGCGGGGCCGATCAAACCATTTGTCCACGAACAGCAGAATGATCCCACCAATGAGTAAGGAAACGGCTACCCCCATGGCACTTTCTAGTAGGCTGTCAATGACATCACTCAGTAAAAGTCCAAATACGGCCGCGGGAATAAAGGCGACGAAAAGCTTGATATAAAATTGAATACTCCGGAAAAAACGCTTGATATACAACACCAGTACCGATAAAATGGCCCCAAACTGAATGGCTACGGTAAAGAGTTTCACGAACGGCTCTGAAGCAATTCCGGCGAAGGAAGAGTACAGAATCATGTGTCCGGTTGAAGAAATGGGAAGAAATTCAGTAAGACCTTCAATAATGGCCAGAATAATGGCGTGAAGAATGGACATGAACAGGTTGATTGATGGGAAAGGGCGGAAAGATACTAAAGAAAAGTACTAGGAACACTGGGCTCCTAGTACTGGAAAGTTAATTCTAAGAAAAACTTAAGCTTTAGGTTTCTGCAGAATAGCGTAAAACTCAATGATATAACCGACTACTACAACCAGAGGCCCGAGGGTCAGGCCCATAAAACCAAAACCAAAAGGCTCTTTATCCATATTCATGATCAAAAAGCCGACCAGAATGGTCACTACGCCAATGATCATCCACAGGTAATTGCTCCGGTGAAAAGGCATGGCCTGAGCGGGGCTTACGGGCGTAGCGGGAGTCGTGTAAGGATTCACACTGGGAGCTACTTTCGTTTCTGTTGCCATAAGTTAAAATTAGTTATGAGCCACGCGGGCCAGACGTATGAAAAATCACTCAATACAACCGATCTACGGAAGAACGTAAATACCGTTCCACCGATTGAAAGGTACTGATAAAGCCAATGAGCATTCCTATAAAGGCTAGTGATACGGCTAAGGTAGCTAGCTTTTTCCAGTCACCCAGGAGTAGGTAAATGCCATCAATGTATTTGAAACCCAGATTGACAATGACCGCCAGTAAGCCGCAGGCAAAAAGGGCACTTAACAGCCCCTGGACGATGCCTCGGTACAGAAAGGGCTTCCGGATAAATCCGTTGGTAGCCCCAACCAACTGCATACTGCGAATGGTAAAACGCTGAGAATACAAGGCTAATTTAATGGTATTATTGACAAGTACGACAATGATAATCAGCAATAAAACCACAAAGACGGAGAGTACGAGGTAGATTTTGGTGATGTTTTTATTCACATCTTCAACAAAGTTCTCTACGTAGGTAGCTTCAAATACCCCCGGAATTTTCTGCAGGTCCTGCTTGATTTGTTTCAGGCCGGCTTCAGAAAAGTAATCTTCCTGAATTTTGATAAAAACGCCGTCCCGTAGTGGGTTTTCGCCGAGGAAATCCTTGAAGTTTTCGCCCGTATCTTTAATAAACTTTTCAGCGGCTTCTTCCTTGGAAACGTACGTTACCTGAGGTTTTCCCTCGCGGGTAGCTACGTAAGGCTTTGCCACGATGGTTCGCCGAATTTGTTCCGCCTGATCATTGGTCAGATCCTTATTCAGGTATACCTGAACTTCGATATTCTGCTTGACTACCTCTGACAACTTTCGTCCCATCACCGTCAATAAACCACATAAGCCCATTAGAAACAGGGCAATCGTGAGACTGACAGTAACGGTCAGATTGGGTAAGTATTTCTTTCGTCGTTGAGTAGTGGCCATACGAAACAATCAGTACAAAAATAGAGCTTTCCGAATACGAAGAGCAGCGAAACAGAGAATTTAAGGGTTTTTAACGGAACCCGCGAAGCATAAAGAAAGTATCCTTTACTGCTATTAGTTACGCCGACTGATTTCATCCCGAATCTGAGCGGCTTTTTCGTACTCCTCGTTGCTGAGGGCCTGATCAAGCATACGCTGCAAATCTTCCATGGAGTTATCCTTCAGTTGATCGGGGAAGGGCTTAGATTTGCTGCTACCGGTACTGGAAGGAGCCGCTGATTCAGAAGAACGTTCAGTGCTACTGCCTTCGTTGGCTACGATGCCCGCTT
The DNA here is from genome assembly GCF_048595215.1 of Siphonobacter sp. Lineage (NCBI taxonomy): Bacteria > Pseudomonadati > Bacteroidota > Cytophagia > Cytophagales > Cytophagaceae > Siphonobacter > Siphonobacter sp. The sequence goes on along the minus strand of NZ_JBMDWJ010000216.1, from coordinate 26,319 downwards.
CTGACAGTAAGTTTTCGAAGGTATAAATGGGAACGTTGAATCGCAGGCCAATGGCAATGGCATCCGAAGGGCGGGCGTCGATTACGCGTTCTTTCAGTCCATCGGTGCAAACAATCTGAGCAAAGAAAATACCTTCCCGCAAATCCGAAATGACAATTTCCGTGACTTTATAGTGAAAGCCCTGAGCAAACGACTTGAACAAATCGTGCGTCATGGGTCGGTTAGGCGTAATTTTCTCAATTTCTATGGCGATCGCCTGAGCTTCAAACATACCGATGATGATGGGTAATCGGCGGTTTCCGAATTCTTCGCCCAATATCAACGCAAATGATCCGGTCTGTGACTGACTCGGAGAAAGACCTAAAATCTCTAACTTGATTTTTTCCACTGGTATACGACCTCTATTTAGAAAGGTAGGCAAAAGTAAGAAGACCCGTCGAGTTTTGGAAACCGGACGAGCCTTATTACCCGACAAAGCCCTAAAAGGACTACCAGAATGCTAACGAAAAGACTATACCAATTGTTCTCGGGCCGCTTTTGTCAGGCGGGGGAGTATGTCAAAAACGTCACCCACGATGCCATAATCGGCAGCTTTGAAGAAAGGGGCTTCCGGATCCTTATTAATCACGACAATTACTTTCGAACCATTGACCCCGGCCAGGTGCTGGATGGCTCCGGAAATACCGCAGGCAATGTAGACGTTCGGGCTGACTTTCAGACCCGTTTGCCCAATATGCTCGTGGTGCGGCCGCCAGTCCAGATCAGATACCGGTTTGGAACAGCCGGTTGCTGCATGCAAAGCTTCGGCTAATTCTTCGAGGGGTTTCCAATGCTCGGGCCCTTTCATCCCGCGACCTCCGGAAACGATAATGTCCGCATCCGAAAGCGAAATCTCACCGGTTGCCTTTTCGGTTTGAATGACTTTAGCTACAAAATCAGTTTCCGGAACCGAAGGGCTAAACTTTTCGACGCTGGCCGTAGCCTGACTTAATTCGGGGGAAACGACGTTTTTCTTAAGCGTCAGGATTTTTCGGCCCTCCCGCATTTCGGTAATGGCAAAGGCTTTCCCCGTGTAAATGCTATGTTTTACCCAGAATCCATTACTCGTGTCGGGGAATTCGGTAACGTTTGATACCAACCCCGCTTTGAGTTTACCCGCCGAACGAGCCGCCAGCGTATCTCCTAACGACGATTTAGCAATGACAATGACGGCCGCCTGTTCGGCCTCGACGGCAGCGGCCAGTACACTGGCATACGCCAGGGCATTCGCTGCATTGAGCTTTTCATCGCTGACGTGCAGCACTTTCGTAACGCCATACTGACCCAGCGAAGCTAAGTCTGCTGATGTGGTACCAATGACCAGAGCCGTAGCTGTGGTCTGCAATTGCTGGGCTACGTTAGCCCCGTAGTATAACGCTTCCAGGGAGGCCACTTTGACCTCGCCCTGATCTAGTTCAGCAAAAATGAGGACGGACATAGGGATGAATATTTAGCGTTTAGGATAGGTTTAGTTGGTTGTTGTTGATTTTTAGTTGTTGATGGATAACCATTTGGGTATTCACTGGTGGAGAATAGTAGTTCCTGGTCTTGCAGCCTATTGAACATGACATCACTGTAAGTAATTAAGATCGTCTAAACCGAATACTCCAACGAACAACCAATAACAATCAACCAAAAAACCAATTACAGCACCTTCGCTTCCGTACGAAGTAAGGTAATGAGCGTTTCGGCTTCTGCCGCCGGAATCATTTTTACGGCTCCTTTGGCTGGGGGTAGTTCGAAACGGGTGGCCTGCGTCAGGGAATCCTGACCCGTGGGCTCCACTACGTTGAGGGGTTTGGTACGGGCCGTCATAATGCCCCGCATATTGGGAATTTTCCATTCGGCAATCGGCTCCTGACAACCGAGTACCAGCGGGAGGGGAGCTTCCAGCATTTCCTTACCACCTTCAATCTCGCGGGTAAGCTGGGCTGTATTGCCCGTAATTTCCAGTTTCATGACGGGCGAATAGGAGGGCAAACCCAGCATTTCGCCGACAATGCCGTGTACCTGACCACCGTTGAAATCAATGGATTCGCGACCCATAAGAATCAGATCATAAGATTCACGCTGGGCGATGGCGGCAATTTGTTCAGCCACAAAATAGGCGTCCCGGGGTTCGGCATTTACGCGGATGGCGTCGTCGGCTCCAACCGCGAGAGCCTTCCGAATGATGGGTTCGCCGTCGGCATCGCCTACATTAAGTACGGTTACCGTACCGCCTAGTTGTTCTTTTAAATCAACGGCCCGGCTCAGGGCGTAATCGTCGTAAGGTCCGGCAATAAATTGAACGCCGGTTTTATTCAGCTTGGTGTCACCGTCGGTGAACGATATTTTCGCTGTCGTATCCGGAACGATACTGAGACAAACCAGAATTTTCATAGCTTATTTGTAATAAAAGAGGTTTTGATAGGAAACAAACACGATTCTATCGAATGCGAAGTTAAAATTGTTTTTGAATAAACGTATGCAAGCATACTAATTTATAAGAAAGATTGTATGAATCGACTCGAACAATTATTGGCGTTTTGTGAAGAAGAACCGAATGATCCCTTTAACTGGTATGCCTTAACGCTCGAATACCAGAAGTCCGACCCTCAGAAAGCAGGCGAGGGGTACGATAAATTAGTACGGGATTTCCCTGGATACGTTCCCACGTATTACCATGCCGGACAATTCTGGGCCGAGGCGGGTGAGGAAGACAAAGCCAAAGCGATTTATGAAGCAGGCATTCATCAGGCCGAGCAGGCGAAAGACTTTCACGCTTTACGCGAACTGAAAGGAGCCCTGCAACGCTGGATAGATGAGTGGGAAATGTGATTTTAGTTGTTGGTGGATGGTTTTTAGTTGTTGGTGAGTGGTCTTGTACCGATAGGAATGGTTGGTTATTTGTAGGGGGGCTATTGAGGCTTACAATGCTAACGCCTACCGAAGACTCCCTACAAACAACCAACAACTAAAAACCCTCAACTAAACCGAAGGATACTGCCACTGCCCCCGGTAATCGCGGCGGAGTAGTTTATTGGCTTCGTCGTCGTTGAGGACGAGTTCTTTCTGGCCGTCCCAGTTGATACTGCGGCCTAGTTTATAGGAAAGCATACCGAGTAGGGCCATATTGGTAGAGCGATGCCCGATTTCGATGTCGCAAACGGGACGTTTACCCGTGGAAATACAATCGAGGAAATTACGCCAGAGTCCGGCAATATTCTGCTGATCGGGTAAATCGAGGGAAGGGTCCTGATGGATGACGGGCTTGTTTTTGTTCGATGGATAAAACGTCCAGCCATCTGTCCAGCCCATGTGGAAGGTGCCTTCCGTACCGTAGAAATAGCAGCCTACATTGGCCTTTTCGGCTTCGTTACCGGCGAAGAGGCGGTGTTCCCATTCCACCGTAAAATCATCAAATTTCCAGACGGCTACCTGATGATCGGGAGCATTGGTGTCGTCGCGACGAATGGCCCGGCCTCCCGTGGAGTACACCTGTTTGGGGAAGGGATCTTCGCTCCACCAAAGAATCTGGTCGAGCCAGTGGATACCCCAGTCGCCCAATTGTCCGTTGGCGTAATCGAGGTGTAACCGGAACCCTTTCGGATGCATACTGGCGTGATACTCGCCGAGTGGGGCGGGTCCGCACCAGAAATCCCAGTCGAGTTCTTTCGGCGGCTCCTGGGCGGGCGTTTTCTCGCCGGGACCACCGCCGTAATGCACGAAGGCCCGTACCATACCCACCTTGCCGGCCTTACCGGATTTCAGAAAATCCATTCCGGAAACGTTGTGCGGCGAAACCCGCCGGTGCGTACCCACCTGTACGATACGGTTGTGCTTACGGGCGGCATTAATCATCGCCCGGCCCTCCATTAGCGTATGTCCGATAGGTTTCTCCACGTACACGTGAGCCCCGGATTCGATCGCCGCAATGCAGCACAGCGGATGCCAGTGGTCAGGGGTGGCGACAATCACAATTTCTGGTTTTTCCTTCGCCAGCATTTCGCGGTAATCGCGGTAGACCTTGGGCTGATCGCTGGTCAGTTTGCTGAGTTCCTGCTGGGCGGATTTAATCTGCCGTGTATCGACATCGCACAGAGCTACCACTTTCGACTGCCCCGCCTGAACGGCACAACGCAGAATATTCATCCCCCACCAGCCCGAGCCGATGAGAGCAGTCTTGTACTTTTCGGTACGGATAAAGGACGAAAGCAGGGGCGTAGCCGAGAAGGCCAGGGAAGCTTTGGACGTGCTTTCCAGAAAAGTTCTTCGGTTCATAGAGGCTAGAGATATAAGACGAAAGCCAAAGGCTTTGAGTCAAATATACACAGAGTGTTCGGATGAGCGGGACTCCACTTACTTTTTAAGCCTCTATACGCGATATTACCGTACCTTATATACAGCCGTTTTCTTGAAACCTTTGAAGTAAATAGATGAATCCGCAGGCAGATCCATAGAAATGATCCATTGATGGGGACCTTGCTTTTGGCCGGTGATGGTGCCAGTTTGAACCCGAAATCCGCGGGGACCACTGATCCCGCCATTCCAACCTGAAATAACCTTAGCAGCTTTTAACTCACGGGTGGTACTATAACGAAAGGACAAAAGACTCGGATCAAATTCAAAAGCAATAACCGGAGAACCACAATCGTAGCAATTCTTTAAATCGTAATCGTCAGCGTTGTAATACGCTACGTAGGTAGGAGCTTTCTCAAGGATAAAAAACGAGCTACCCCGGAGGGTATCGGGCCCCCAAAGATCGATGTAATGATTAGGTAATATGGTATATGTTTCTTTCGGTAAATTCTCCTTGGATTGGCAACCCAGAAACAGGATAGATAAGATCAGTAATCCGAACCAGTTTTTCATGCGTAAAAAGGTTTGTATGGTTGAGTACAGAAGTCCGGCTTAAAGTTTGTCCCTTTAAAAAGCTTGCGTGAGCGTTTCTAACGTATAGGCGAGCTTACTGGGCTACAGAACTTTTCCAGTCTACAAATGACCCCATCCAAACCACCAGCGTTGGAATGACAAAACCTTAATTTTTGCAAATCAGTCCATCTGTTCAATCAACCGTTTGAAAAGCTGACTCAAATGCGGTTCTGCTTTCGCCGCGGCGGCCAGTATTTCGGAGAGTTTGGCTTCTTTCAACGTTTCCGGAATACACAAATCCGTGATTACGGAGCAGGCGAATACCCGCATGCCCATCTGTCGGGCCACCAGTACTTCGGGTACGGTACTCATACCCACGGCATCCGATCCCAGTTGACGCAACAGACGGTACTCGGCTTTGCTTTCGAGTTGCGGTCCCTGTACGCTGGTATACACACCCGCATGCGGCGGCAGGCCGAGGTCATTGAGAATCGTTTTCGCCTGCTGAATCCACGCGGCATCGTAAGGAGCACTCATATCCGGGAAACGGGGACCAAACTCCGGTGGGTTGAAACCCCGCAACGGACTTTCGGGTAAGAACAGAGCGATGTGGTCGTCGATGATCATCAGATCGCTGGTACGGAAGGCCGGGTTCAAGCCACCCGCCGCATTGGAAACGAGCAAATGCCGAATGCCCAGGGCGTGCATTACCCGAACCGGAAAGGTAACCTGCTGCATGGAATACCCCTCGTAATAATGAAAGCGTCCCTGTAAACAAACGACGGATTGACCCGCCAGCGTACCTAGTAGTAGCTTACCCGAATGCGACTCGACAGTGGACAAAGGAAAGTGCGGAATCTGATCATAAGGGATCGCTCCCAGAACCTGAACTTCACTGGCCAGATGGCCCAGGCCCGTACCTAAAATGATCCCTACCTTGGGATGAAAATCAGGGAATTGATTGCGGATGGCCTGACTGGCCTCCTGAATGGCTTCGAGCGTCATAGAATGGAGTAAAGGGTTTCTGCGAAGATAGTACGAGCCCTGACTAAAAAAACTTGCCTGCATTTTATCTCTTATTTTTACTCGAACCCCATAAAATCAACTCATCTTTGCGTCGTTTTTAATTACACTTTTTACCCATTCATGATGCCACGTACCAGAGGGATGCGTAATAATCGCCTTGTTTTTCTTTTGTTTTTAATCGGAATCGGTCTGGTTCTGAGGTATTGTAATAAGCCGCATCCGCTCGAAATGATCAAGGCGGATTTATACGAGCTGGTCGGCATTAAGAAACCCAGACGTTCTTCTACGGCTGAGTCAAACGAAGAAAGAGCCGCTCGTCGGAAACGCTCGTCGGATGAGTCCTATGATTCAGAAGCCAGCGACAGCCAGGAGAATACGGGTTCGGCTTCTACTTCTTTGGGAAGCCTGGAGGACTACCTGCCCGCTTACGACAAAAACGCCCAGATTATTCGCCGGAGAGGCTACATTCTTGATTACGAGGAATCGTACGAACAAGCCGCGTGGGTGGTTCATTTTCTGTTGAATAAGAAAGGAAATGCCCGCCGGGCGGATAGTTTTCAGCCCGATCCGCTGGTGGAAACGAAAACGGCTTTGCCGAACGATTACACCAATACGGGTTACGATCGTGGACATCTGGCTCCGGCGGGAGATTTCAACTACGATCAGAAGCTGAAAAATGAAAGCTTTTACATGAGTAATATGTCGCCGCAGGCCCATGACTTCAATACGGGTATCTGGAGCCATATCGAGCAACGGGTACGCAGCTGGACGAAGAAACGTGGTGATCTAGTGATTGTAACGGGACCCGTACTACGCAAAGGATTGCCGACTATTGGCAAGAGTACCGACATCGCCGTACCGGAATATTACTACAAGCTCATTTATGATCCGAAGCGGGAGGAAGCTATTGCGTTTCTGATTGGGAATAAAGGTTGGGTAAACGTCAATATGCAGGATTTTACCACCTCGATTGATGAAGTGGAAAAGAAAACGGGGATCGATTTCTTCGCAAAATTACCTAAGGCACAACAGGCCAAATTCGAAGCCCAGCACGATGTGAAAGCCTGGTTTGGTCGGGAGAAATAGTAGGGAAAGAATAGCACAAAAAAAAGGTACGGTGAGCATCCGTACCTTTTTTGTGCCAGACGACTAGGTTTTCATCTTTTTCTTCTTGGCCGCCGGGAACAGAATGTTATTCAAAATGAGTCGATAGCCGGGTGAAGTCGGATGGAGGTTCAAGTCCGTGGGTTCTTCGCCCACTTCGTGCCGGTAATCCTCCGGATCGTGACCGCCGTAAAAGGTCCAAAACCCTTTGCCGTACGTACCGTGGATGTAGCGAGCCTCGCCAACCGAACGATTTTCGCCCAGGACCTGTACTTCGGGTTTAATAAATTCTTTCTTGAAAGCCGTCGTTTGGCCCATGAATCCTTTGATGGTCGTTTCGTGGTTTTGCGTAAGCATCGTGGGTACCGCGTCCCATTTGGCGGAGAACTGAAACAACTGGAAGTAATCGTTCGATTCCATCAGGCGGCGTTCATCGGGCTGACTATCGATGGTTGAAAATTCAATCTGGTACGGGTCCAGGATCACTTTAAAATCCTTAAATGCGAACGTTTGAGAAAAATCCAGTTTCTGGTTGATGTTCGGGTCCGCCGGTGTACCATCATAAAATGCATCCACAAAATCGACTCCATTAGCAGCCAAAGCCACATCGTAGGTATCCGTAGCGTTACACATGGCAAACATATAGCCCCCACCGGATACAAATTCCTGAATCTTTTTAGCTACGTTAAATTTCAGTTGAGGAATCGTTTGTAAGCCGTACTTACTGGCGGTTTGCTGACCTTCCCGTTTCTGGGTTTGGTAGTAGGGGTAATTCCGGTGCTGCCAGAATTTGCCCATCTGGCCCGTAAAATCTTCGTGGTGCAGGTGTAGCCAGTCGTAGGTCGGCAATTTTCCGCTCATGACCTCGTCGTCGTAAACCGTCTCGTAAGGAATTTCAGCATAAGTCAGTACCAGCGTTACGGCGTCGTCCCAGGGCTGACTAACCTTTGGACTGTATACGGCAATTTTTGGAGCTTTCTGTAGTTTGACAACGTCCATATTCACGTCGGGCTGCTGCAGTTCCTGCCGGATCTGCTGAGCCTGTCCGTCCGAAATGACTTCGTAGGAAATGCCCCGAATGACCAGTTCATTCTGAAATTTCTGGTTTTCGGGAAACAGGAAACTGCCGCCTCGGTAGTTTAGGAGCCACTCTACTTCCGTTTCGTAGCTTTTCAGAACCCAATAGGTCAGTCCATAGGCTTTCAGGTGATTTTTCTGGGACTCGTCCATCGGAATCAGGATTTGAGAGGCCCGTACTGAACCGCAAACCAGCAGGAAAAGGATAAACGGAAGGATTAGTCGTTTCATTGGTGCAGTAATTTTCAAAAACAGCCACGAACTTTGATCAGTAGTTTGAAAGTAACGTTAGTATCAGCCGTATTGATCTGTTTAGTGAAATTTTAATCGTCCAAAACAGGATGATTGATGAAAAGTTGAATCCTCAATTTAATCAATTTTTTCAGAATCAACATTGCTAAAATTGCGGACCAGTACGAGGAACTTCAACGCGATTACTTACCATTAATTCATGGATTTTCTTGAGAACATACGCGAAGGCCTGCGTTCGATTCGGACTAATTTGCTCCGGACCGTACTGACCTCGCTCATCATTGCCGTTGGAATCAGTAGTTTGGTAGGAATCCTGACGGCGATTGATGGCATTCAAAGTAGTATTGATAATAGCTTTGCCGGACTGGGAGCGAACACGTTTGATATAACGGAGGGGGAAGAAATGGGCATTCGGATCGGTGGACGCCGTCGAAAAGTGTTTGGCCCTATTCTGTACCGGGAAGCCCAGGAGTACAAGCAACGCTTTGGTTTTGGTGCCACGGTATCCCTATCGACCATAGTTACGGGAACCGCCCAAATCAAGTATGAAAGCAAGAAGAGTAATCCAAACGTGTCGGTTACGGGCGTGGATGAAAATTTCTTTGCGGTGAAGAGTTACAAGATTCAGGATGGACGTAATTTTTCGGCGAACGATATTTCTAACTCAACCAATGTAGCCATTCTGGGAGCGGAGATTGCCACGAATTTGTTTGGGACGACCAAGCCGGTCGGAAAAGAAATTAGTGTACTCGGTTCGAAATTCAGGATTGTCGGTTTGCTGGAACGAAAGGGTAATCTCACCGGTGGCGGGGACGATCGTCAGGTGTTTATTCCCATTGAAACGGCTCGCCAATTGGCAGGTACTCGCAGTTTGTCCTTTGGCATCACCACCAGCGTACCGGGCCTGAACCGGGTGGAGCTGCTCATGGACGAAGCCCGAGGCCTGATGCGACTCATCCGGAAAGATGCCATTACGCAGGAAGATTCCTTTCAGGTCGAACGGGCTGATGCTGTATCCCAGAATTTCAAGGAAATCAACGAGCAACTGACCCTGGGCGGTGTTGGGATTGGCTTTATTACCTTGCTGGGTGCCAGTATTGCCCTAATGAACATTATGCTGGTATCGGTTACCGAACGTACCCAGGAAATTGGTATACGTAAATCGCTTGGAGCAACGCCCAAACGCATTCGTCAGCAGTTTTTAATTGAAGCCATTGTCATCTGCGTACTGGGTGGACTGGCCGGACTGGTACTGGCTCTGGTATTTGGTAACGTGGTCTCACAACTGATCAGTCAGGGTACTGCCAGTTTCATTGTTCCCTGGGGTTGGATGATCATTGGTATTGTCGTCTGTGTCATCGTCGGTTTACTCTCCGGATTTTATCCCGCTTGGAAAGCCTCCCGCCTCGACCCAATTGAAGCCCTGCGATACGAATAAAGCCGAAACCGCAAGCCATTTTAAACGTTTGGACGTCAGCTGGTTCTAAAAAAAAGCAAAAAGTTTTCTCTGGAAAACTTGCCAAAGGGCCTTTCCAAGGTGTATACTTGCACTCCCAAACGCGAATACGCGAGTTGCCCAGATGGCGGAATCGGTAGACGCGATGGTCTCAAACACCATTGTCTTCACGGACATGCCGGTTCGACTCCGGCTCTGGGTACTGGTCATCCCTCTTAGTTACTTGCTCGTCAGGTGGTTAAGAGGGATTTTTGCTTTCTCACTGAAACGGTAATGCCCACTGGTATTACGAAGCGTAAGTTACCCTACCTGCGTAATACCAATGAATTTCAATGAAATGATACGTTAATCTTAAATTCAAAAGGTTGGCGTATGATTTTCAATTCGGTCCTGGGTGGAACGGGGAAGGGCCGAAAAGAAATCAAGGCCCGTTAGTTCTTCCAGTTGCCGAACCGATAGCTGCCAGCGTCGCCAACCCGTACCGGCGACGTCCTGAGAATTGGGCATATCAACGGCAATTACTTCGACCGACTCCTTTTCCAGGCGAGCGTAATCATTTTCGCCTTCCGGCATAATCAGAATCACTTTCCAGCAGCGACCAGGCACGCTTACTTTCCCTTTGGCAATCGTCGTGGCTGATCCGTTAGAGCCTTTACCACCCGCTCCATACCCACCCGCGTAGAGGTAGGCCTCGTAGCCTAGTTTTATTTTGGTCCGGCAATACTCCTCTAAATCATTCCAGATGCCCCGGTTTAAACTAGGGGCCTGAGGAATCATGTTCGACATGACAAACGTAGCGGAGTTGGCGGTTTGCGTAGCCGTTCGATCGCCCGATGGACACAAATGGCCACGGTCAAATCCACTATTGGTATAATCAGTAGGTTTGATCGGGGGAAAGTTACGGGGTAAATCCTCGTCAGGTCTGAAATCATCCTGACGATCGGTAGTACCTAAATCACTCTTTTGTAGATGCCAGCTTACCCAACGAGCAATGCCTTTTTCAGGCAGATAAGAAACAACAAACGCCGGTTTGTAGAGCAGGTACTCCGAACTATCATTGGGTAGATTACCCGACTGTCGGGAAGGAAGCCCCAGATAAGCTTGCAGGGGCAGCGTACGGTCGTTCGTGGGTGTAACCAGAGGCTTTCTGCTACAGGAATCTGCCAGTAGCAAAAGGGCGAAAAGAATAGAGCAAAGGGACGCTTTACTGACGGTTCGTAAGGGCGGAAACATATAAGTTCAAGGATGTATCAGACGGAATTCAACGACGAATATAAACGGATTCTATCGTTATGAAAGCTGTACCAGAGTCTAGATCAGGTCATAAAATACAAACCTGATTTTGCTTACTACTGGCTTGCCCAGTCTTAACGGTTTGAAGTTGAAAAGAACACTTTCCCTTCCAATTATCAACGAAATACCCTAAAAAATTAGGGTTCATTTTTAATAGAATTAAGTCTTGTGTCGTATATTTACAACCGTTACATTTGTTGCGTCTTGATTACAGAAGAGCTGTATAGAAATCTATCTTTTCAGGTAAGGAGAGCTTTTAGTGGCAGTAGCCTTGGTTCTCTAAGATTATTCAGGAATGGATTATTCAGGAATGATTGAAATGATTCATAAACTTTCAGCCAGAGAGACCTTGTTGAGCAAGTAGTGTGTTTGTTTTAGTACGAGTTTTCTTATCCACCTACCTATATGTATTCAGGTAAGGCTTCCTCTGATTCTTCAGAAGAAGCCTTATTTTTTGTCGCCAGACCGTACCTTATGGGGAGAATAAACGTTTCTAACGAATCTTACAGGCCAGTGCTCTCAACGAAAGACTTAGATTAATCTCTTTTAGGCAAAGCAGTACTTCTGACAAAAAAAAGCCTACTACCTGAGGCAGAAGACAATATTCAGCGTAAAAAAGTAGGAAGGAGAGAGTATTGGAAATAAAACTCCCAATACCTTACGATATCGGGAGCAAGTAGCACAAAGCTACATGCCTTTTCTCACGAGTAGTGGCGGTCAATCGTGAAGCGTATGGCGGACGCTTACTATGGCTCAAGTATAGAGCTTTTTTCTGGGTTTTCAGTGAAGCAGTAATAAAAAATTACCCAATACTTCCGTAAGAAGGGTTCTTATTACTCTCTTTCCCGGAGGAATCATCTAAATAGAGTTCAACTTCTGAGGTGACGAATTGATCTACGCTTTTTCATTATTAATCTTAAACCTGCTGCAATAGAAAGGACGAGGAGTAGTTTCGTCCGTAAATATAAACAAGCGTATGTTCCGACTTCTATTGGCTCTGCTCTGCTTAAGCATGGGGGCTGCTTTTGCCCAGAAAAAGAAAACCTCCGAAGCTCCGTATTTCCCGACGGCTCAGCAGTGGGAACACCGAACGCCGCAGGAATTGGGACTGGATGCGGCCCAAATGCAGGAAGCTATAGCGTTTGCGAAGGCTAATGAAAGTAAAAATCCCCGTAGCATGGAACAATCCCATTACCAAAGCTTTGGGAAAGAACCGTACGGGTTTGCAATTGGACCCTTTGCCGAACGGGGGGAACCTACCGGACTGATTATCCATAAAGGATACCTGATCGGAAACTGGGGTGAGCCGCTGCGTTGCGATATGACGCACAGTGTTACGAAAAGCTTCCTTTCTACTGTCGTTGGTTTGGCCGTCGATCAGGGACTGATTCGTAATGTACACGACACCGTAGCTCCTTACGTACCTCCCATTGAAGTTTACGGACAACCTCTGTTACGACCCGCGGACGAACTGGGTCAACCGGAATTACTGCGGCCCTTTGATACGCCTCACAACCGTACGATTACCTGGGACCATCTGCTTCGGCAGACGAGCGATTGGGAAGGTACGCTCTGGGGCAAGCCCGAGTGGGCCGACCGCCCGGCCGCTCAGGTCTCCGAGTGGCTAAACCGGAAACGACATGCACCAGGCAGTGTCTACGAATACAATGATGTTCGGGTCAATGCCTTAGCTCTGGCGGCTACGAGTGTATGGCGTAAACCGCTACCTGAAGTGCTCAAGACTCAGATCATGGATCCCATTGGTGCATCCAATACCTGGCGGTGGACGGGTTACCGAAATGCCTGGATCGTACTCGACGGTCAGCCCGTACAGTCCGTAAGCGGTGGCGGTCACTGGGGTGGGGGCATGTTCATCAACGCCTACGATATGGCTCGCTTCGGCCTACTGACCCTGCACAAAGGCCGCTGGAAGGATCGGCAGCTCCTCTCGGAAAACTGGATAAGTCAGGCCCGCACGCCCACGACTGCTCAGCCCACCTACGGTTACATGAACTGGTTTCTGAATACGGAGGGCAAATATCTGCCCAGTGCTCCAGTTACGGCGTTCACGCACGTGGGCAACGGAACAAACATTATTTACGTCGATCCCGAACACGAGCTGGTAGTAGTTGCCCGTTGGATTGATCAGAAAGCTTTGGATGGATTTATTAAAATGGTACTGGAGTCTTTTCCGAAGAAGTAAAAACAAACCCCGGTAGACACGAGTACTGCCGGGGTTTGTTCATGAAATGATTCCCTGATTTTTCATCGGCTTCAGATAAACCGTCTCCCTTCCCTGGAGTACTTCCTCGGGAATTCCCTGAACGTCAAAGACTTTGTCCCAGCTTCGCTCATAACAATGGGCCGCATCCGGGAAATGAATGGATACTTCGAGGGCATTCTGGTAAAAACTTTTCGGCTTTTGTTGAATAATTTCCCGATGAATGATGAATTGAGCCCCCAGTACGAAGGTATACCGTTCCGGGCCATCCGTACCCAATACTTTTTGGTGAAATCCTTTTAAGTCCAGCCCGCGACCATCCTCGTTTTTACTCCAGGTTTGAAAGAGCCGCAGGCCCTCCCAATCGTCCGTATCAATCAGGTGTCCCAACCATTCAAAAGGTCGGATGGGTTCTGAATTACTGGTCAGTTTTCGGAGGGTCGCGTGAAAGTCGTAGGCGTGGTCAAAGGGCTTTCCCTGGCTAAAAACCGTGATTTCAGCCAGAGAATCGTACCGTTCAACGATATGATGCAGGTAGGTGTGAGCCTCTCGGCCTTTGTTAGGCAGAAGAATCCCGGCAGGCTGCGTATGAGCTGAATCTTTGTGATACAGCGTTCGGTGAATGGCGGACGGTACTTTCCGTAGCCAGTTGAGATTTTCCTGGTAATGAGCAACTACTAATTCGTATAACATGCGACAAAAATACGGCGATGGAAAAGGGGTGGCACTGCTTTTTTTACCTATCAGGCATATCCATAACCACTAAACAATACTATCATGTTTAATCGCCATAACGAAAAACACGCGGGTACCAGCCTGGGCTCAGCGACTAGAGATACAAACTTAGTAAACAACCAAGGTTCTTCAGCCGAAGCGGGTCGTAATAGCACGATTACGCAACCCATCGAAAAACCAGTGGGTGGCCCTTATGATCCAGAACAGGATGCCGACACTATTGAACGGAATACGGAGGAAACTACTGAAGAGCCTGCCTACGGCGAAGATGCCAATAAAACGCAGGCTTTTTTGAACGATGCGAATGCAACCCATGATCGGAGATACAAGGATCTGGAAGAACGCTATCCAGAAGACGACGAACTCGCTGGCGACCAAGCTCGCCCCGAACGTGATATTCCTCTAGTATAATCCGATTATAGAAAAGAGCCCGAATGATTCGGGCTCTTTTTTTGTATAACAACCTGAGGAAGATTGAGTAGTGCCGAACAAAAACTGGAAAGATTGAGGTCTTCTTTCCATGAAAAGATATATTTTTTCATGGAAAAATGCTGTGGCATGAATGTTTGATAATTACTATTGACGAGTAATCGTCTACTATGCAACAAAACCTCAATTATTTAAATCATGATGAATCAATCAAACTCGCAGCAGGGCAACCAACAAGGTGGCCAGCAGCAACAGGATCGCAACCAAGGCAACCAACAATCGCAACAGTCTGGACAATCAGGTGGCCGTCAACAAGGCATGGATCAGGAAAACCTGCAACAAGATGACATGACCCGTCGCCAGGGACAAAATCAAGATCAAAATCGGGACCGCGAGCAAAGCCGCCAGTCCGATCAAGTATAAACCGTAGAATGAATTAACCTATACGAAAAAAGCCACCTTTACAGGTGGCTTTTTTCGTATAGAAGATCGATCCTTACAGAATGTAACGGTTGATTAGATTCTCCAGGTATTCCTGGCGGCCTGAACGAACTTCTGGTTCGCCCAGTTCAATCGCCAGATCACGCAGATCCGCCAGACCAAGTGTACCGTTTTCGAATTCCTTGCCTTTGCCTGAGTCGAAGCTAGCATAGCGATCCGCACGAATCTGCTTGTACTCCGAAGAAGTCAGGATTTGATCAGCGATGATCATGGCTTTGGCAAATACGTCCATGGCTCCGATGTGAGCATAGAACAGATCAGCGGGGTCCGTAGAGTTCCGACGACGCTTGGCATCGAAGTTCACCCCACCACCCTGCAATCCGCCGCCTTCCAGAATCACCAGCAGAGATTCCGTCAGTTCGTAAATATCGTTCGGGAATTGATCCGTATCCCATCCGTTTTGGTAATCACCCCGGTTCGCATCAATGCTGCCCAGCAGACCGGCATCTACGGCCACTTGCAATTCGTGAGCGAAGGTATGACCCGCCAGCGTAGCGTGGTTTACTTCCAGGTTCAGTTTGAAATCGTCCATCAGACCGTACTGACGCAGGAAACCGATCACCGTAGCCGCATCGTAATCGTACTGGTGCTTGGTGGGTTCCATCGGCTTAGGTTCGATGAAAAACGTTCCTTTAAAGCCTTTACTACGAGCATAATCTTTCGCTACGTGCAGGAAACGAGCCAGGTGTTCCTGCTCGCGTTTCATATCCGTATTAAGCAGGGTCATGTATCCTTCACGACCACCCCAGAATACGTAGTTTTCACCCCCCAGAGCAATCGTTGCGTCGATAGCCGCTTTTACCTGAGCACCACCGTGAGCCAATACGGCAAAATCAGGGTTAGTAGCGGCACCGTTCATATAACGAACGTGTGAGAACAGGTTGGCCGTACCCCAAAGCAGTTTAGCACCTGACTGTTCCATTTTAGGTTTCACGTAATCAACCCAGGCTTGCAGGCGAGCCTCGAATTCTTCAACATTAGGCGTGTAATCCGCTACGTCTACGTCGTGGAAGCAGAAATAGGGCAGGCCCAGTTTGGTAAGAAATTCAAAAGCAGCATCCGCTTTATCTTTCAGGCGTTGGATGGGGTCCGCTGCCTGATCCCAGGGGTGCAGGTGCGTAGCCGAGCCAAAGGGATCAGAACCGTCGCCACTGAGGGTATGCCAGTACGCCATACCAAACTTGAAATGCTCTTTCAGCGTTTTTCCCGCTACGATACGGTTTTCATCGTACCAACGGAAGGCTAGCGGATTCATGGATTCCGGACCTTCGTACTTGATTTCCCCGATGCCCGGGAAATATTCCTTTTCGCCTAGTAAAACGGCCATTGTAAAAGCGTTTAAAAAGTGAGTAATGAATGAGTGTATGGTTTCAATGCGGCGAATGATTCGCCAATAGCTACTGCAAATATTTTTTCAACAGCGAAAGCCAGTTCGCATAAAATTCCTGATACTGATCCGCCTGCGATGCGTTCGGCTCTACCGTAGCGACTTTCGTTAAACGACTGAACGCTTCTTTAGGAGCCTGGAAGTAACCCAGACCCACGCCTGCTCCGAGAGCCGCTCCTTTAGAACCGTCAGTATCGTACAGTTCCACGGGCGTTTGCGTAACGTTCACGAACGATTCCGTAAAGACATCACTCAGGAACATGTTGGCTTTGCCCGCCCGTACTACCTTCGCCGGGCTACCCATGGTAGCCATGATATCCATCCCGTATTTAAGCGAAAAGGCAATGCCTTCCTGAGCCGCCCGGAACACGTGACTTCGCGTGTGGCAGTTGAAGTCCAGCCCGGAAATGGTACTGGAAACCGTACGATTTTCCAGTACGCGTTCAGCTCCATTCCCAAAAGGAAGGATCTGTACCCCCTGACTGCCCGCTGGCACGGTAGCAGCTAGTTCGTTGAGCTGGCTGTAGGTTAGACCGGAGCCAAACTGATCGCGTACCCAGCGGTTCAGAATTCCCGTACCGTTGATGCACAGCAGAATACCTAGTCGCGTCTGGTCATCCCGCTGGTGGTTGACGTGAGCGAAGGTATTAACCCGGTTCTGAGGATCGTATTTAACCTGATCAGTTACCGCATATACCACGCCGGAAGTCCCCGCCGTCGCCGCAAATTCACCGGGATCGAGTACGTTTAGAGAAAGAGCATTGTTCGGTTGGTCGCCTGATTTGTACGTAACCGGAATGCCTGCTTTCAGACCCAGTAAATCGGCAATGGAGCTTTTTACTTCCCCGTGTACCGAGAACAAAGGATGCAGTTCGGGTAAGATCGTTTTGGGAAAGCCAAAGGCATCCAGAACATCTTCGGAAACCTGATTCGACTGGAAATCCCAGAAAATACCTTCCGATAAGGCCGAGTTAGAGGTTGTAATGGAACCCGTCAGCATCATCGCGATGTAATCGCCGGGCAGCATAATCTGGTAAATACTACCGTAAATTTTCGGTTCATTGGCTTTCACCCAGGCTAGCTTGGCCGCCGTAAAATTACCGGGTGAATTGAGCAAATGACTCAGAGCTTTTTCCGAGCCTATTTTTTGAAAGGCAGCTTCTCCGTAGGAAACAGCCCGGCTATCGCACCAAATGATAGAAGGCCGGAGTACCTGTTCGTTACGATCCACGACAACCAGCCCGTGCATTTGATAGGCAATACCGATGGCCCCGATGTCTTTTGGGTTATAAGCTCCCGTGGCATTGGCTTTCAGAATCGCCTGTTGGACGCAATTCCACCACATGGCCGGGTCCTGTTCGGCAAAGCCCGGCTGGGGCGTAGAGATGGGATTTTCGAGATCAGGATATGAAGCTGAAGCCACAACCTGCTGACTATCGGCGTCTACAACCGAGACTTTAATCGAAGAGGTACCTACGTCAATTCCTAGAAGAAGCATGTGTTAGCAGAGAAATATAATGCAAGATGTGTCAGATTGACAATATTGACAAATCTTCCAATGGAAAACCTTATTTTATTTCTTGGAAAATTGCAAAAGATAAAACTAAAATACTGAAAATCAGCAACCTGCATTCGCATTAAATTCTTTATAAAAGGCCAGTATTTCGGTGATGAAGTTTTAGAAAGAAAAGAAAATGAATCCATGAAGGAAGGATTTTACGAAATTAAAAAATCCGCAGAAATCACTTCCAAGGCTGGTGGAAAGCCTCAACTTTTAATAGCTTTGATTCACTGAGTTTAAACCTTCTTTTGTGCACTATGGGTATTTTTGATTTCATCCGAAATGAATTTATCAATGTCATTGAATGGGTCGACGATACGTCGGATACCATCATCTGGAAATTTCCCGACAAGGGCAATGACATCAAATATGGGGCTCAACTGACCGTACGCGAAAGTCAGGTAGCCATTTTCATGAATGAGGGTCAGATTGCCGACGTGTTCCAGCCCGGGCGACACGAGCTGACCACGGCCAACATGCCCATTCTGACGACACTGCGTTCCTGGAAATACGGTTTCGAATCGCCCTTCAAGGTGGACGTGTACTTTGTGAACACGAAACAGTTTACTAACCTGAAGTGGGGTACGGCCAACCCGATCATCGTTCGTGATGCTGAATTCAAGCAGGTACGGATTCGGGCTTTTGGTACGTATACGTTCCGGGTCAACGAAGCGAAAAAGTTTCTCAAGGAATTTTCCGGTACCAATCCGCAGGTACGGGTCGGCGATATTGAAGAACAGTTGCGTTCAGCGATCTTCTCCAAATTCTCCGATGCCATTGCCGAAGCCAATGTTTCGGTACTGGATCTGGCCCGTAACTATACCGAACTCGGCGAAAAGCTGCTACCCTTACTGGGGAACGATTTCGATCAGTACGGTCTCCAGATTGTCAAGTTCTACATCGAAAACACCTCTCTACCACCCGAAGTAGAGGCCTTCCTAGACAAAACCACGCAGATGAATATGGTCGGGGATATGGCCCGGTTCCAGCAGTTTCAGGCGGGGATGTCGATTGAAAAAGCAGCGGAAAACTCGGGAACGGCGGCCAGTATCGTAGGGATGAACCTGGGGGGCATGATGGCCGGAGCGGTAGCTCCTGCTTCGCAGCCCGCTCAACCGAATCAGTCGAAGGAAGACATTATGGGCTTACTCAAACAACTGGGCGATCTGAAAGCCGCCGGTATTCTAACGGAAGAAGAATTCACGGCGAAAAAAGCGGAATTACTGGCGAAACTGTAAAGGTTCCATTTTCATACTATCATTAAAAAGCCCCGAAAGAATGCTCTTTCGGGGCTTTTTTGTTGCTAAAATAAACGACTCCAGGCGAAGCGGATGAGGAGTAGTACCCCCACAAAGCCTATCAGCAAGTAGGCAAACGGAACGTACGTAACGGCATAAAAATGCAGCCGATCCAGGAAAAATAGAATCCCGATCAATGCAGCAATGAGGGTTAGAAATCCTGACAGTTTACAGAAACCAGGAATGTACGAAAACGGAATTTTCTGCCGGATCATCCAGAGGATAGCTCCCATGCTAATCATCGGTAAGACTTGCGTAATCAGGTTCATCGTCCAGACGCTCTGCCGTTCGAAAAGAAAGAGGTAAATGTTTAGCGTAAAGGCAAACACGCCCGGAATTGCCGCCGCATAGACCAGTACGGTATACGCATACTTCCACCGCAAAATCTCCTCCGGCGTTCGCCCCGACCAGAGGTTGACCAGTAAGGCCAGCAACGGAATACACATCAATACCAGGGCAAAAGGTCCCGGCTGCTGAGAAACGGATCGGAACAAATCCTGAAGCGTCATGGATAGGAAGTGGAAGGGGGTTTAGGAGGTTTGAATGGTTTGAGCAGGTTTAAAGAAGTTTGAATAGTATTTAACGTTTGAACGGGTATTGGGTTTGAGCAGGTTTAAAGAAGTTTGAATAAATAGTGTTTAACGTTTGAACAGGTTTGAAAGTTGGATCCTCAGAAGGGTAATGGGCTAACTACTAGGCTACTAGTAACGTAAATTTCAAGCCCATCTTAAAACCCCAGAGGGGTTTAATACGAATAGCCAGGAGTCAAACCCCTGGCCACCTGAGCAAGTTAAACCATTTTAAACGTTCCTTCGAACCTCAAGGCTCTTCAAACCTCAAGGCTCTTCAAACCTTTTGAAACGATCAAACCTACCTCAAACGTATTTCAAACTACTTCGGCAAATCCAGCAGGAAGCCGATCGTAAAGTTGGCATCCCAGTCGAATACGAATTTTTCACAACCCGTACCATCCGCAATGGCTTTGTAAATATTCAAACCCGCCCGAGTTTTGGCATTGTCGAGTTTGTAAGCGTCGGCAGCATCCAGTACGGTATACCGTTCTTTGCCCTTGCGAACGGCTTTCGCTAGCTCGAACGGCACTCCACCAATGATAAAGCAGGTTTTGCGGTGGCTGCTCGGTATTTGCTTGGCTTTGGCTTTCACTTCGTTGTAAACCGTATTATCGCTTTTACCTTCCTGAAAATACTTGGAACCGTAGCTTTCCAGAGCCGATGTTTTATTTCCTTCTTTCCAGGAGATTTTCGTGTTCCCTGAGCCAATGTCTACCACAAAAGCGGAGTCATAAAATTCCGTTGGGAGCACACTTCTTAGGGCCAGTCTACCTTCCTGTTCCGCTGAGACGGTGTTCACAAAGTAATTGAGCGATTTCAATACGCGGATGATGCGTTGCGTCACGTCCGCCTTGACGGCTCCTGAACTCACCACAAAGTGAATATCACGGCCACCCACGCCGAAGTCGAGCATCCCGCCGATGTACTTTTTCAGGCCGGCCCGTACGTCGTCATCAGTCGCCATGTTTTCAATGACTAAACTATTGCCAAACTCAGCTTTTTCGAGTTTCCAGTTTTTCTGATCGTCTATCCGAATAATGAAGGAGTTAAATCCGCTGGCTCCCAATTCTACTACGCCCTTCAGTGTACCACCCTGGGGTACCGGAGCTTCGTAATCGAAACCGGGCTTATTGGATTGCGTAGCCGAGGAAGAAGTCGTAGAAGTACGCTCTTCGTCAACTCCTTCGGAGGAGGCACTTTCGGAACCTTCATTCGAGGAGCGGCTGGTGGTTTCCTCCGTATTTTCCTTGCGAAGCGATTTGAGTAAATCAACTCCGCCTACGTACTTAAAGCCAAAGTAAATGGCAGCCAGGATAAGGGCGGTAATGAGCAGTCGGCCCGTTACGGTGAGTCGTTGCATAAGAATAAAGGGATAAGTTGAAATTTAGAATCGGTTGTATGGGTAATGAAAATTATTCCAGCAGGCTCCGGTAGCCTTCATCCTTGGGAGGATTAATCGGTCGGTTACTGGGCGAACTTGGGGTGGGAGAGTCCAACTGGATCAGCTTGAAGTCACCTTTGTTATAGGCTTCCAGCATGGCCTGAACTTTGTCGGACAGAACGCCGTTCTGAATATCCACCGAATTGATGAAGTCCATCGACAGGTCCATAGCCCGTTTCATTTCGCCGAGTTTCTGGCTCATGTCGTCCTGAATGTATTCCATGGATTCATCAAAGTAAAACTTCTTGTCCGGATTCCCTTTAAAGATACTCACCGCCGTCCGTAGGGCGTTCGAACTTTCCTTGACAATCTGGTATTCAGCTTCTTTCAGCTTTACTTTGATTTCCGTTTCCTTAATGATGTAATCCGCACTTGTATTGACCTTTTCCATAAAGGCCAATACAGTTTTCATGTTGCGTTGCAGGGGCAGCAGTTTCTCGTTCATTTCCTGTAAACCCGCTCCTTCAATCGTCGCCAGCGAAGCAGCCTCCTTCATCCCAGGCTTATCGGCCAGACTTTGAGCCTTGTTCGCTTCCGCAAACTTCTGCTTGATGGCTTCGTTGTTTTCGTTGATTTTCCGGTTCAGCTTCACCAGTTGTCCCGCCAGCTGATCAATCTGACCCTGCATTTTCCGGCGTTTATCTTTCAGATCCTGCACGTAGATTTTCATGATGGCAATGGGGTCGAGCTGAATCACCAGACCCGTGATTTTACGCATCATGGTTTTGTAAAGGAAGAAAACCGCCGTACGAACGTCTTTACTGGTAAAAAGAAAAATCAGTACGCCCAGCACCGCCAGTAGAGCCGCGAGGTACAAGGTATTTTCCGTCACTTTGATTAGAAACTCAACCACGCGGTTGAAATATACCAGTCCAAATCCGGCCAGGGCAATCAGGAAAACAAAACCGACGACTCCCTCCGGACGACTCCAGAATGATTTTTTGGCGGCATCATCGGTACCACCGCCCAATTGTGAGAAATCAGCCATGAATGTGTAGCGTTTTTGAGGTTATGATTTTAGATACTGACCAATTTTTAGCGTATCGTTTTTAATCTGCTCGGTAAATTGCTGGAAGGTCGCTTCGTAGTTCGCCCGGTTTTGCGTGAGTTTTCCACTCTGCTCGTCCACTTCGCCGCTGATCCGGGTTAGCCGTTCCTTATTGGCGTTGATCTGATTCTGAATATCGAGAATCTGTTTGGCTAGGGCTTCGTTTTGCTGTTCCAGCGTTTTTTGTTCGTTCTGTAAGCCGCCTACTTTTTCGGTAACCGCCAGATCGACACTCTTTAAAAAAGCCTCCCGATCTTTTTGCAGGACGCTCAGGTATTGATTGGCCGTGGTGACCAGTCCGGAAGGATCGGTACCGCCACTGAGGGCTTTGAAACTGGCCCAGGCCGCCTGAAATTGTTGTTCTTCGCTCAGTCCGAGGTTGGTCAGATTTTTCAGCGTAGCCCGAAATTCGAAATAATCGGGGCCGGGCAGATTATTCTTTTCTAGTACGGAAGCAAAGTGATCGATGAACTTAGCATCGGTAGTACCACTGGGTGTCACGGATTTCGGAATTGGAGCTGGAACGGGTTGCGAAGGCGTGGCCGGAGCTACCGGTGTTCCTTTCGCCGCTTCGGGAGCTTCCTCAAAAAAGATGTTTAAAATCTTACGGCCTAAACCTTTATTTTCTGACATAGCATTTCCAGTTAGTAAAATTATGAAGCTTGACTGGCAAGGTAGTATTCCTGAGCAATCTCAGCCTTTTTTCTACTTAAAATTTTGATCCTGCACGCTTGCTACGCTTTCCAGTGTTGCTTTCTTGCTTTCAAAGGTCCACAATCCTGCCTTTTTATACCCCATGCATTCATACGAACGGATGCAGGACTTGACAGAATCCGGGAAAATTAGGTTGACTGTTAAAAGGATTTCGAAAAAATGCGTTTTTTCGGGAAGATAAATACGTTGAGTGTTCGGATTAGTGGCGGGTTAGAAACGTCTGAAACGTGCACGAAACACTCATTTTCCCCTATGGAACGCGAACTAGACGATATTCTTCATTGCCCTTGCCCCAGTTGCGGTGCCCAGTTACAGTACAGTGCCGAAAAAGAAGCCATGGCCTGCAAGCACTGCGGCTATACCGAAAAACTGACCCTGGCCAACGATCGGATTGAAGAATTGGACTTCAACCGGGCCCGTACGGATACGGAGCATACGGTGGAACGGCGGTTATTTTCCTGCCAGCGGTGCGGAGCCAAAACAGTGGTCAATTACGACACGCCAACGATTAGCTGCGGTTTTTGTGGTTCGCAAAACGTTAACCCCGAAGCTACGAAAACCCGGCTGTTTGAGCCGCAGGGGATTGTACCGTTTCGAATCTCCCGGAATCAGGCTTCGGAATCCTTTAAAAAATGGATCGGTCAGAGCATCTGGGCACCGAATGACCTGAAAAATCTGGCCCGCCTTGATACACTGCACGGCATCTACATTCCCTTCTGGACTTACGATGTGCAGACGCATTCGGAATGGGAGGGAGACGCGGGTACCTACTACTACGAGACCGAACGCGTACGCGATCCGAACGGAAACGTTCGAACGCAGCAGGTACGCCGCACCCGCTGGTGGTACCACAATGGCACCTACGACCAGTTTTTTGACGATGTCCTGATTCTGGCTTCGCGGCAATTACCCCAGCAAACCATCCAGGGCGTGTATCCTTTTCTGCTGGATCAGGTCGTTAATTACGAGCCTAAAGTACTGCTGGGTTGGGAATCGGAGGTATATAAAGTCGATCCGCAAGAAGGCTTTGCGGTGGCGAAAGAACAGGTGGATCAACGCATTGAATCGGCTTGTGCGGACTTGTTATCCGACGATACGTACCGAAACCTGAGCGTGCGTACGCAGTATTCTAACCAAACCTTCAAACACCTGATTCTCCCGCTCTGGATTTGTGCTTACCAGTACAATGGGAAAACGTACCAGTTTCTCATTAATGGCCAAACAGGAAGCATTGACGGTAAACGGCCCGTATCGTTCTGGAAAGTATTACTGGCAGTACTGGCTTTCCTGATGCTGGTGTTCGTTCTGGTAACCATAAGCGGAAAAAAGAAACGCTCGAACTACGGAATGACCGTCCCTACGATGGAAACGCCGGTTGCTATAAAAAGGGATATATCGGGTTTGAAGTTTGATGTAAGTTCAGGTATGAAAAAGTGGGCGGGCGAAAGGTAGTACCGTAGGGGCTGATGGATTGGAAGACGAAAGGTATTCTGTTTGTAGGCATCGACTGTGATAAAAGGCTCATCCCTCAAGTGAAACGAAATAGAAAACGAACGCTTAACCAACGAATACCTAACCAAAACCCACGCTATGTCCACCGTTATCTCGATTGAAAACCTGCAAAACTCCTACGGCGACGGCCAGCTCGTACTAAAAGGCATTAATCTGGAAGTACAAGCCGGAGAGATCATCGGCTACATTGGCCCCAACGGGGCGGGAAAATCCACGACCATCAAAATTCTGCTGGGGATGATTCCCAGTTTTACCGGCGAAGTACGGGTGCTCGGACAGGACATCCGGACGGAGGCGATGGAAATCAAGAAGCAAGTTGGATACGTACCCGAAAATGCGGCTCTCTACGAAGTACTGACTCCCGTGGAATACCTCACCTTCATTGGTCGCTTGTACAGCATGAGCGACGCCGTGATTCAACGAAAAGCGGAGGATCTACTGCATTTGGTCGGCCTGTCCAACCATATCAACAGTCGCATGAGTACCTTCTCCAAGGGCATGCGGCAGAAGGTACTGCTTATCTCCGGCCTCATCCATAATCCCGAAATCATCTTTCTGGATGAACCCTTATCCGGACTGGATGCCAACGCCGTGATCCTGGTTAAGGAAATTCTGGCTCAGCTCAAAACGGCTGGAAAAACGATCTTCTACTCCTCACACATCATGGACGTGGTCGAAAAGATTTCCGATCGCATCGTCATCATTAATCAGGGGCAGGTGATTGCCAACGGCAGCTTTGAAGAATTGAAAGCCCAAGCTCATTCGGGTTCGCTTGAACGTATTTTCCAGGGACTTACCGGCGATGATACCACGCAAAGCAAGGCTTCCGAATTCTTACAGGCCTTACAATAACCCGATCCCTTATGACCTCTTCTATACTTTGGTTACTGGATCGACTCCAGGGGCTGTTCCGTATGCTTGGCGTGGATTATGCGATGATGCGAAACATCGTGGAAGTTAAGTTTACGATGGATAACCGCCGGAATCACGCTTCGCTAGGCAAACGCTACCAGGAAAAAGAGTCCAGTCAGCGGCTGCTGATGGTGTACGGCATCAATGCTTTGTTGGGTGGACTCATCGGTTCCTTCCTATTCATCGCTCCTTCATTACTGCTGGCTCTGACCATCGTACTGGGCTACGTCATTGCCTGGGTGGCCCTTACCCTCATTACCGATTATTCGGAATTGTTACTCGATACAACGGATAATCTGATTTTATTACCTCGACCCGTAAGCGACCGTACCGTCTGGATGGCCCGACTGGTACACCTAACGGGTTATATTACCCTGCTGACGCTAAGCATTATTTTGTTGCCGACTGTATTTGTAGGCATTAAATATGGATGGGTAATCGTACCCGTTTTTGTGTTATTAAGTCTACAGGCCGTTCTGATTGCCGTTTTTCTAACGACCTTACTCTATATGCTGGTGGTGCGTTTTTCGAGTCAGGAACGAGTCAAAGACATCATCAGTTACATCCAGATTGCCATGTCGATATTATTTACGGCGGGCTATCAGATTATGCCTCGCATGATTCGTTTCGGCGAAGTGATGGAAGCGGAGCATACCATTCGAACGTGGTACTACGCTGTCCCCTCTGCCTGGTTGGCGGGTTTGGTAGATATGTTTTATCGGCAACAGTACGATACGCCTCACCTGATCCTGGCAGTTCTGGCCATTTTGGTACCACCGGCATTGATCTATGTAAACAGTAAATACCTGGCTCCTTCGTTTACCAAAAAACTGGCAGGCCTAGCCGCTACGGGATCAGAAGAGGCTAAAGTGGTCGTTGAAAAATCC
>NZ_JBMDWJ010000215.1:0-17205 GCF_048595215.1 Siphonobacter sp. | reverse complement strand
AAAGGCCGTAATCTCACTCAACCGATTCAGGGTATCGCCTTTGGCCTGATACAGGTACATGGACGAAAAACCAATCTCCACACTGGTTTCCGGGGCATACGCTAACGTTGGATATACGCGAAAACTGGGTTTCCCCGGAGCCGTACTATCCGCAATGAGTTTGTTAAAGACCCGCCGGACCATTGAAGGACGTTTTTCTTCCTGGGCCAGGGCTGGGCCTACAACCAGCAATCCGGCCAAAACCAGTACTTGTCTATGAAACGACTGCCAATAGTTTAAAAAGCGAATCGGAGAGCTACAGGAACGAAACATATACGACTAGAACAGGGTATGGGCTAAAATGTTCTGGGGGAGAGGCTGCTCCGAGCTCCAGAATTCTTACGGGATTGTACGCTCAACCATTGGCTTCCTAGCTAAATTGGTTGTTAATTTGTAGGATTAAAAAAACGAATTGACGGTAATACTTCTCACTTAACCATGCTGCGTAGCCCGAGCCACTGGCTCGCTCATACCCGGTCTTTATACGTTGACAGGCCTGCTTCATCAGCCAACGCTTTTTATTCTACGCTCTAATGCATCATCCGTCTATTGCCATTATTCTTTTAAATTATAATACCAGTCAGCTTACTCTCCATTGCGTTGAATCGATTCGAAGCCATACCCAGTGGCCGAACTACGAAATAGTGGTGGTCGATAATAACTCACGGTACGAAGATTACCTGAAGCTGGAACCGCTGCGGGGAACGCCAAACCTGACTGTGGTACGCAGTCGGATCAATCTGGGCTTTTCGGGTGGAAATATGATGGGTGTACAGTACGCGGACCCTCAAACCGACTATTACTATTTTTTAAATAATGATTGCCTGTTACTCAATGATGTATGCACGATTCTGGCAACCTTCATGGAGCAACATCCCAACGCCGGTATCGTGGGAGCCCAGATGTTTAAGCCCAATCGGGAGCTGCGGTAGTCCTTTGGGTTTTTTCCTTCGCTGGGATTGAAATACCTCGGTCACGGATTCATGAAATGGTATCGTCCCGAGCAGCACCCGGCACTTAAAGCCTATCAGGAGCCGCTGGAAGTACCCTTCATTATGGGCAGTACGCTGTTCATACGAGCGACGGATTTTCGGGAGGTCAGTGGTTTTGACATTACTCATTTTCTCTACGTAGAAGAGGAGGATCTGGCCCGCAAAATGCACGCGATTGGCAAAGTGCTCTATCTGGTACCCGAGGCGGAATATATTCATCTGGAAGGGCAGAGTACGGCTCCCTGCTACGAGATTATTCGGGAATACCACATTTCGCTGTTCCATTATTTCCGTAAGCACCATTCGTACCCGGCTGTCGTGCTTTTTCAGTTGTTTTACGCCTTTAAAAATGGCAAGAAGTTTTATAAGCACCGGAATTTCAGCCGACTGGCTTTGTTTATACTCAAAGGCTGCCCCATGGGAGAGAGCCTGCGGTACCGACAGAAGATCAGCATTCAATAAAAAGAGGTACGGCTTTGGAGCCGTACCTCTTTTTATTGAATGACCTATTTTATAACGCGTGAGCCGAAACCAAGCTCTTCTTTAACTCTTAGCCCTGCGTTTTAGCCGGACCCGTTTTCTTTTTGAAAAAACGTTTAGGTTTTTCAGTAGAAGAAGACGTTTGAGGACCATTCGTTTTCTTCTTATTGCCACGATCTTTTTTAGGATCCCAGAGCGGTGCAGGACCAAGGCCTAATCCCTCGGTGATCGATCGTTTTTCAAGATCTTTTTCCAGTAAGCGTTCAATGCGTACGACGCGGTGCTGATCCTGATCGTTGATGAACGTGATGGCTGTACCCTTGGCTGCGGCCCGAGCCGTACGTCCGATGCGGTGTACGTAATCTTCGGGATCGCGGGGAACGTCAAAATTTACTACGTGGCTCAGGTTATCAATGTCGATCCCCCGAGAAAGAACGTCCGTAGCCACCAGAATAGGGAAGGCCCGATTCTTGAAATCCCGTAAGATGGTTTCGCGTTCAGCCTGCTCCGAATCGGAAGAAATGCCGCGGGCATCCCATTTCATTTTCTTCAAAGCCCGAACAATGACGTTCACTTCCGACTTGCGAGACGTAAAAAGCACCATACTCGGGTTCTCGACGGATTGCATCAAGTGAATCAGTAACGGCACTTTTTGAGCATCCCCGGCTAGGTAAAACTGCTGATCAATTCCTTCCGCGGGCTTGGATACGGCCAGGTTAATTTCTTCCGGCTGATGCATGATCCGGCGGGCCAGATCGCGGATTTTAGGCGGCATGGTAGCCGAGAACAGCAGCGTCTGCCGCTGAGCGGGCAGGTGCTTGAGAATGTTCATAATATCCCCAATAAAGCCCATATCCAGCATACGGTCCGCCTCATCCAGAATGAGCGTTTTGAGCTGATCGAACTTCACGTATCCCAGTTGCAGGTGAGCAATCAGGCGTCCGGGCGTGGCGATAATGACGTCAGCTCCCTGGGTCAGGGCTTTCTTCTGTTGCTCCCATTCGGGTCCTTTGTTTCCGCCGTAAATAGCAATACTCGTCGCATCGACGTAATAGCCGAGGCCCTGCACTTGCTCATCAATCTGCTGGGCCAGTTCCCGTGTGGGAACCAGAATCAGCGTGCTGATTTGACCTTTCGGGTATTCCGGTACTCGGTCAAGAATCGGAATCAGGTAAGCTCCGGTTTTTCCCGTACCCGTTTGGGCACAAGCCAGCAGATCACTACCTTTCAATATTTTGGGGATGGCCATTTCCTGAATCGGAGTAGCCTGGTGAAAATTCATGGAATCCACGGCATCGAGCGTGTCGTCGTGGAGATTAAATTCGTAGAAATGCAAAGTTCAGAAAGTTATGGGTTATTCCAGAATCCAGCAGATGTAAATCTATAAATAGGCGTTATTATCGATCAACACCGTAAACTAAAAAATATATACCCGATTTAGTATCGTTAAAGAAGCCGTTCTTACTACGGGCCTTCGCTTGATTTGTACAAAGAAAGCAGAAACCCCGACGTTTGCAAACAAAATAGGATCTGCTTACTGGTTCTATTTGAAAATAACAAAAAAATCCCTGAGACAAGTTCAGGGATTTTTTTGTTATTTTCCTAGGGCTTAGACCTCCAGCGTTCCATCTACGTTTTCGAAGGCAATGGAGCCATCGTCGGCAAGATTCATCAGGATGACGGAGTCTTTACCAACCGTACCCGCCAGAATATCCTTCGACAAGGCATTCAGAATTCGTTTCTGTAATACCCGTTTCAGCGGACGAGCACCAAAGCTGGGTTCGTAGCCTTCTTCCGCGATTTTCTCCAGTGCTTCATCGGTCGATTCGAGGGTGATACCCTGCTCGGCCAAACGACGCTGGATTTGCCGGAACTGAATACCTACAATCTTGCGAAGGTTTTTGGTATTCAACGGTTCAAAGAGTACGATTTCGTCAATCCGGTTCAAGAACTCCGGTCGTACGCTGGCTTTCAGCAGATCCATTACGGCACTCTTCGCTTCTTCCACAACTAGCGTGTGGTTCCAGCCTTCGTCTTCGTTGAATTTATCCATAATAATCTGACTACCAATGTTGGAGGTCATGATGATAATGGTATTCTTGAAGTTAGCCACGCGACCTTTGTTGTCCGTCAGGCGGCCATCGTCGAGTACCTGAAGCATGATGTTCCAGACATCGGGGTGAGCCTTTTCAATCTCATCCAGCAGTACTACCGAGTACGGTTTGCGGCGTACGGCTTCGGTGAGCTGACCGCCTTCGTCGTACCCAACGTATCCCGGAGGAGCTCCCACCAGACGGCTTACCGTATGGCGTTCCTGGTACTCACTCATGTCAATCCGTACCAGAGCGTTTTCGTCGTTGAAGAGGTAATCGGCCAGCGTTTTGGCCAGCTCCGTTTTACCTACCCCCGTGGGTCCGAGGAAGAGAAAACTACCAATGGGCCGTTTAGGATCCTGCATACCGGCCCGACTGCGGCGTACGGCGTCGGCTACGGCTTCGATGGCTTCGTCCTGACCGGCTACACGTTTGTGCAGTTCTTTTTCCAGACCCAGCAGTTTTTCGCGTTCCGACTGGAGCATTTTGGAAACGGGAATGCCCGTCCATTTCGCAACCACCTCGGCAATATCTTCGGGCGTTACTTCTTCTTTCAGCATCGTACCGGACTGGTCGTCTTCCGAAGCCTGCACATCGTCGAGGCGTTTCTGAGCTTCCGGAATGCGACCGTAGCGAATCTCGGCTACTTTACCGTAATCACCCGACCGCTCGGCCTGATCGGCTTCGAGTTTCAACTGATCGAGTTGTTCTTTCAGCGTACGCACTTCGTTGACGGCCTCTTTCTCCGACTCCCAGCGAGCTTTCAACTCGTTACGGGATTCGTTCAGGTCGGCAATTTCTTTCGACAGGGACGTTTCCTTGTCTTTATTGTTTTCCCGGCGAATGGCTTCCCGCTCAATTTCCAGCTGCATGATCCGGCGGTTCAGCTCATCAAGCTCTTCCGGCACGGAATCCATCTCCAGCCGTAGTTTCGCGGCCGCTTCGTCCATCAGGTCAATGGCTTTATCGGGCAGGAACCGATCTGAAATGTACCGACTCGATAATTCAACGGCGGCAATAACGGCATCATCCTGAATCCGTACCCCGTGGTGGAGTTCGTACTTTTCCTTGATGCCCCGCAGGATCGAGATGGCATCCGGTTCATCCGGCTCATCCACCAGCACCGACTGGAAGCGGCGTTCCAGAGCTTTATCTTTTTCGATGTATTTCTGGTACTCCTTGAGCGTGGTCGCTCCGATGGCGTGCAGTTCACCCCGGGCCAGAGCCGGTTTCAGCAGGTTAGCGGCATCCATGGCTCCTTCGCCGCCCGCACCGGCACCAATTAGCGTGTGAATTTCATCGATGAACAAAATCAGTTCACCATTGGAATCCGTCACCTCTTTGATAACCGATTTGAGACGTTCTTCGAATTCGCCCTTGTATTTGGCTCCGGCAATGAGCAGACCCATGTCCAGGGAGACAATAATTTTATCTTTCAGGTTTTCGGGAACATCGCCCTGTACAATCCGTTGGGCTAGACCTTCCACAATGGCCGTCTTACCGACCCCGGGTTCACCCAGCAAAATCGGGTTGTTTTTGGTACGACGCGAAAGGATTTGCAGGACCCGGCGAATTTCTTCGTCCCGGCCAATGACCGGGTCAATTTTGCCCTGCCGGGCCAGTTCGTTCAGGTTTTTGGAGTAGCGTTCCAGCGAACGATACTTCGCTTCAGCGTTTTGGTCTTTCACGGGATTATTTTTTCCTCTGAGTTCTTTAACAGCAGCGATTAATTCCTTCTCCTGGAAGCCACTTTCTTTCAGCAGTGTAGCGACGGCGTCTTTACCCGTAGCCAGTCCAAGTAGAATTAATTCAATGCTGACGTATTCATCATCAAACTCTTTCAGGTACGACTGAGCCTTGTTGAAGGCCGTTTGCAGATCGTTCCCCAAGTACGGCTGCCCACCCGAAACTTTGGGGTAGCTGGCCAGAATATTTTCCAGACGGCTGTTTAAGGTAGCCGTATTAACTGCTAATTTCTTCGTCAGAAAACCCATCGTGTTGGGGTCTTCTTCCAGGAGGGCCTTGAGTACGTGACCCGTTTCCACCACTTGCTGCTGATTACCCTGAGCAATCTGCACCGCCTGCTGGACAACCTCCTGAGCTTTAATGGTATACTGATTGAAATTCATGGCTGTATCTTCAATAGGTTTACTACGAATCAAAAAAATACTTACCACAAGCGAACGTATGTCTTTTTGACTTAAAAACCGTACCGTTCTTAGTGAATCTACGTCAGAATGGCTTGAAAATACGCAAAAAAGGCAGCCCAATGCGGGCTGCCTACTTCGTACTAGAGGGATTCAATCCCATTATTCGATATTCACTTTCTTCAGTACGCCGGGCAAGCCGTATTTGGTATACGCCCAGTACAGACCACCGGCAATCACAGCCAGTGAGATCAGCGTAGAAGCCGTCGAAGGTGTTTTGGATTCTTCTGACTCGTCGGGACGTTCCATCAGTTTTCGCATGGTCTGAGAAGTTAGCTGATCGGGGAGAACGTTGGATAACAGAGCCTGCGTTTTATTCATCAGACCGGAGACTACTTTATCGTTGCCTTTCATCAGAGCGGCGTACCCATCAGCGGCTACTTTCGCCGGATCGGCGGTCTGAGCCTGCTGATGAGCCCGCGTACCTTCGGCTCCGGCTTTATTGAAGAAATCAGTATTGGTAGCACCGGGCAGTAACGCAGTCACGGTAATGCTCGTGTCCTTTAATTCGTTGCGTAATGCTTCGGTGAAGGAAAGAACAAAGGCTTTCGTGGCCCCGTACACGGCCATGTACGGATTAGGCATGAGCGATACCACCGACGCGAGGTTCAGGATTTTTCCCTCGTTCACGCGTACCATATCTTTCAGGAACAGCTTGCTCAGGTGCACCAGAGCCACTACGTTAAGTTTGATGATGGACAGTTCTTTGTCCAGATCCGTTTCCGTCGCAAAAAGCCCGTATTCACCCATACCCGCGTCATTGACGAGGATATTAATGTCTACGCCAAAGCCTTTGACTTCATCGTATACTTCCTGAGGAGCATTCGGCTGCGTTAGATCTTTTCCGATGACAATCACCGTTTCCAGTGCGTGCTGGTCGCGTAATTCATTAGCGATCTCGTTGAGACGATCCGTATTACGGGCCACCAATACCAGATTATAACCGTTTTGGGCGAAGACTTTGGCGAGTTCGTAACCGATTCCACTGGAGGCTCCGGTGATCAGAGCCGTTTGTTCCGTTGTGTTCATAGCGATGCATTTGGTGAAATATGTACCGGGGTAAAAAGAAAATCATTCCAGCCAGACCGATGCTGGACGATTACTAGTGACGCTGAGTACCGTAAATGAACGTATGGGAAAAAACAACCTCATTTTTTAAGGATTCAGAATCATTGTTTGAGTGTACTAGCTCAAGTCGGTGTAAAGCGGATGAGTACAGGTTTTTTTAGTGTTGTCTTTAAACTAAAGAAAGAGCACCAGCCATGAGAATACTTGCCACCTTAGCCTTGGGAGCGGTCCTGACGTCCTGTTCGTACTCGAATGT
Source organism: Siphonobacter sp. (assembly GCF_048595215.1). Taxonomy (NCBI): domain Bacteria; kingdom Pseudomonadati; phylum Bacteroidota; class Cytophagia; order Cytophagales; family Cytophagaceae; genus Siphonobacter; species Siphonobacter sp. Next base: position 10,070 of record NZ_JBMDWJ010000215.1, on the reverse strand, counting down.
GAAGAGCCGTACCGACGATCAGGCGGATTTGAAAGCCTATAAAACCTACAATTTCATGGATGTGGAGTTACAGGGAGCTGAACGGGATTCGGTGACGAATACCGCCATGAACGAAATTAAGCAGGCCGTTGCCCGGGAAATGAACGCCCGCGGGTATCAGACGTATGGTAAACCAGACCTGCTGATCAACATTGGACTGGTGATTCAGGAGAAAACGCAGACCCGCCAGACCGACATTCGGGAAGCTCCGCGATACATCGGTCAACGACGTTATTCCTGGAAAAGTGAAACCGTACCCGTTGGTCAATACAAAGAAGGAACGCTGTCCGTGGAGCTGGTAGATGCCCAGCAGAATAAAATGGTCTGGGATGCAGTCGGCTCGACCGTACTGAACAAACGCAGTCGTCAGCCTGAGCAAATTGATAAGGCCGTAGGAAAGCTTTTTGATAAGTTTCCTGTACCAGTGAAGTAATTTAAAAAAATCGCATTGGAAGGAGCGAGGCATACGTGTCCCGCTCTTTTTGTTTGGGTATACTATCGGCTCTTTTTAACTTGGGGGCTTTTGCACGACCTCCTATGAACCGATTCATCCTGCTCTTCTTTGTTTTTCTTTCTTGGACTGCCTACAGTCAACCCAAAGCCTGGATTCGAATCAATCAGTTAGGCTACCTGGAATCATCGGTGAAAGTGGCAGTATTGGTTAGTAAAGCCCCACTTTCCTGTACCGAGTTTGAAATCTACGATGCTCGCACGCAGCAACGTGCGGGCCGTCTGCGTACTGTGAAAGGGTACGGCAGTTATGGAGCTTTCGCTGCTTCCTATCGGCTCAATTTTTCAACGATTCAAAAACCCGGTCGGTACTACCTCAAAGCCGCTGGGGTACAATCGCCGGAATTTCGCATTGACAATGCCGTATACGACGGAACGGCGGATTTTACGTTACAGTACATGCGGCAGCAACGCAGTAATTACAACCCTTTTCTGAAAGATACCTGTCACCGTTCGGATGGATTTATCGTCTATCATTCGGATCCTAAAAAAGATTCTACCCATCTGAACGTCTCGGGGGGCTGGCACGATGCTTCGGATTATTTACAGTACCTGCCGACTTCGGCCAATGCTACATTTCAACTGTTGTTTGCCTATTACAAGAACCCGAAAAGTTTCGGCGATACACATGATGCCTGGGGTAATCCCGGAGCCAACGGCATTCCCGATGTCGTGGACGAAGCGAAATGGGGGCTTGACTGGCTCCTGAAAATGAACCCCGCTCCGGGCGAATACTACAACCAGATTGCCGATGACCGGGATCATCAGGGCTTTCGATTGCCCAATCATGACTCGGTTCGCTACGCTACTAATCAGGGTTTATCACGGCCCGTGTATTTCATTACCGGAAAACCGCAGGGGGCGTTCAAATACAAAAACCGAACGCAGGGCGTCGCTTCTTCCGCCGGAAAATTTGCTTCCGCTTTCGCTCTGGGCAGTATCGTCCTGCAAAAATTTGATCCGGTGTACGCTCAACAACTGATCGGAAAAGCCCGCCAAGCCTACGCGTTTGGAAAGCAGTTTCCGGGTACGACGCAGACGGCCCCCGGTCGGGCTCCTTATTTCTACGAAGAAGACAATTACGTGGATGATATGGAACTGGCCGCCGCAACGCTGGCTCAACTGGAAAAAGCCGAGACGTATCATCAGGAAGCATTCGACTTCGCCAAATCCGAACCTGTAACGCCCTGGATGGGAGCCGATACGGCCCGTCATTACCAGTGGTATCCCTTTGTAAATCTGGGTCATTACTTCGGAGCGGAGCATAACGGAACGGAGCAGGTTACTTATCGTAAATTCATGAAAGAAGGGATTGAGAAGGTACGCCAGCGGGGGCAGAAAAACGCTTTTCTCAATGGTGTACCCTTCATCTGGTGTTCCAATAATCTGACCGTCGGCATACTGACGCAACTTCGATTGCACCGCGAACTGACCAAAGATTCGCAGTATGATGAACTGGAAGCCGCTCTCCGCGACTGGCTGTTTGGCTGTAATCCCTGGGGGACGAGCATGATCTGCGACCTGCCCGAATCGGGTACGGCTCCCAAAGACCCTCACTCGTCGTTCACACAACTGGGCCCTTATAAGATTTCGGGAGGCTTGGTAGACGGCCCCATTTACGGCAGTATCTGGAATAAGCTCATTGGTATTAAACTCAACGAAGCTGACGAATTTGCTGAATTTCAATCGGCAACGGTTGTGTACCACGATGATTTCGGGGATTACTCGACCAATGAACCTACGATGGATGGTACCGCCAGCCTGAGTTATTATCTGTCGGCTTTGCAGGCGGAGGGTGCGTCAAAAAAAAAGTCCCGATAACCGATAGTCAGGGAGCCATCATCCGGTATCGACCCCAGGAGAAGGTCATTTACCTGTTGTTTTCAGCCCACGACCGGGCCGAAGGAGCGGAGTACATTCGCGAAGTACTGAAGAAAAACCGGATTCCCGGCCATTTTTTCCTGACGGGAGCTTTCCTGCGAAATCCGAAGTTCCGCAAACTCATTAAGGATTTAAAACGGGACGGGCACTACATCGGGAGCCATTCCGACCAGCATCTGCTCTACTGCGACTGGACCCATCGCGACTCCCTGTTGGTATCAAAGGAAGCGTTTAACACCGATTTACGGGCCAGCTATCAGGCACTGGCGGCATTTGGTATACGGCAGGCTCCCTGGTTTTTGCCGCCGTACGAATGGTACAATCAAAAGATCGTGGCCTGGTGTAAGGAACAAGGCTTGCAGGTCATCAATTTTACGCCCGGCACGGGTACCAATGCCGATTATACCTGGCCCGGATTGCCTAATTACCGTTCCAGTGATACGCTTTTGGCCCGGCTTTTTCGCTACGATGACCAACATTCGCTGAAGGGAGCCTTTCTGCTAATTCACCCCGGTACGGACCCCAGGCGTATGGATAAGTTTTATCATTTGCTGGATTCGACCATTCTGCCAACTTTGCGGAAACGCGGGTACCGGTTTGGACGATTGCCCGATCAACCTTTTCATTGAAACTACGCATGAATATTGCCTTTTTCAGTACCAAAGCTTACGATAAAGAATCCTTCGACCGCTATCGCTCGACCTTTGACCTGACGTATTTTGAAGTATCGCTTCAGGAGCATACGCTGAAACTGGCGGAAGGCTTCGAAGCCATTTGTGTATTCGTCAACGATCATCTGACGGCTTCCATTATTAATCAACTAGCCGATGGAGGTTTGAAAATCATAGCTTTACGCTGTGCGGGATTCAACAACGTGGATCTGGACGCCGCCCGCAATCGGGGCGTGAAAGTGGTACGGGTTCCCGCGTACTCGCCTGAGGCTGTAGCTGAACACGCACTGGCCCTGATTCTGGCGTTGAACCGAAAAACGCATAAAGCTTACAACCGGGTTCGGGAGGGAAATTTCTCGCTGGAGCGGCTGATGGGCTTTAACCTCCACGGAAAAACCGTTGGCGTGATTGGTACCGGACTGATTGGTGCCGCCTTTGCCCGTACCATGCAGGCCCTGGGTTGCCGAGTGCTGGCGTATGATGTCGTCGAAAATCCGGATTTGCCGCTGGCGGAATATGTAAAAATGGAAGAATTGCTGGGCCAGTCGGATGTCATTTCCCTGCATTGCCCCCTAACCGAAGCTACGAAGTACCTCATTCGCGAAGAAACCATTGCCGCCATGAAGGAGGGGGTCATGCTCATCAATACCAGTCGGGGCGGACTCATTCATACCAAAGATGTTATTGAAGGACTTAAGAACGGAAAGATTGGGTATCTGGGCATCGATGTCTACGAACAGGAAGAGCATTTGTTCTTCCGGGACTGGTCGGAACAAATCATTCAGGACGACTTAATTGGCCGACTCATGAGTTTCCCCAACGTACTCATCACCGCTCACCAAGCTTTTCTGACGCAGGAAGCCCTCCAGCAAATCGCCAGTGTAACGATTCAGAATTTACAGGAGTATGTGGAAGGTCGCCACCTGAAAAACCAGTTGAATTAGAAAGAATAGGCTTTCAATGAAAGAAGCTCAGGTCCAAGGCCTGAGCTTCTTTAGTTAAGTATCATTTTATACCCTTACCATTTCATCTTGATGACTTCCGAACCGGCTAACAGATAAGCTCCGGCTCCGTATACCTCCCAGCTTTCGGCACTGAAGTTACGGCGGGGATCGGCTCCGATGGGCTGTACCCAACCCACTTTGCCTTCCGGAGTGAGCAGGGTATTGAGACCCTGCCAGGCTTTCTGTACGACGGGTTTGAATTTGGCTTTGTCGAGAATGCCCTGATTAACACCCCAGGCCAGGGCGTAACAATCGAAACCCGTACCGCTGCCTTCACCGCCCGGAAAAGAGTCCGGATCGAGGAGGCTCGAACGCCATAATCCATCGGCTTGCTGTAAAGAGGCCAGACGGTCGCTCATTTGTTTGTACTGAGTCAGGTAGAAGTCCCGGGTCGGATGGTTTTTCGGTAATTCCTGTAACACCTTCACCAGACCACCCATGACCCAGCCGTTCCCCCGTGACCAGAACACCTTTTTACCATTCGCTTCGCGTTTCCCTTCACCTTGGCTGTTGACCAGATAGGAAGCGTCACGGGCGTAGAGTCGTTCTTCGGAATTGTATAATAGATCGTATGTCTGCTTGAAAAGGGTATCGTTCTGCGTCAGATACGAAGGATCCTTGAGCGTCTGACTGAGTTTGACCAGTACGGGAGGAGCCATGAACAGGGCATCGCACCACCACCAGGTAATGCCGTGATTTTTAATCTCCCGGCCCGGTACGCGGCGAACCTTCTGTACGGAATCAATCGTCGCCTGAATCATCCGCCGATCTTTTTTGATCCGGTACAGGTCAATGTAGGTCTGGCAAATCGCAATGTCATCGGCATGGTCAAAACGCGGTCCCGGCAGCCAGCGGTTACGTTCTCCCATGGCCATCAACGAGTCCAGAATACGGGAAGATTTCGTGGTTTCATACGCCGCAAAAACGCCGGAATAGAAAGCTCCATTGGTCCAGTCCGTTGGTGTATGTTTCGGGTGACTCAACTGCCAGTCGGTCACTTTCACCATCGTTTCCTTGATGTACTTACTGGAAAAAACATCATCCTTTTTAGGGACTCGATCAGCGGATGCGTTGAAAAAGCCGGCCGTAAGAAGGCCGATGCAAAGCAGGGTTACTCGCATAAAGAACAAGATAGGTTTAGTTAGAGAAGAGACGGGCGAAACGGAGCTTAACCCTGTTTCGCCCGGAAAGAATCATAGGCTAGGCCTTGGGGTGAGCCTGCTGGTAAGCCTCTTTGAGTTTCTCAATGGAATTGTGCGTATAGACCTGCGTGGCAGCTAGGGAACTATGACCCAGTAAATCTTTGATCGCGTTAAGGTCGGCTCCCCGGTTCAGCAGGTGCGTGGCAAAGCTGTGGCGTAGGACGTGCGGACTGCGTTTTTCCAGGGAAGAAACCAGCGTAAGGTATCGTTTGACAATCCGTTGAATCATAACCGGATAGGCTTTATTTCCCAGATCAGAAACAATCAGTACATCCTCACAGGAGCCGTTGAAGGTTTCCTGCTTAAAATTCTGGTACTGACGAATCAGTTTATACAGCGAAGCGGACAGTGGCAGGATCCGGTACTTGTTACGTTTACCCAGAACAGTTAAGGTACGCTCATACCCATCTAGGTCTGCATCCTTGAGCGTAATCAACTCGGTTAATCGCATGCCCGTGCCGTAGAGTAGTTCCAGTACAAGTTTATCGCGTACCCCGGTAAAATCGTCGGTGAAGGTAATGTCATCCAGCAAGGTCGTCATTTCCTGTTCGCGGACAAACGTAGGTAGCGTACGATCCGTTTTCAATGCCTTGATTGACAGCATCGGGTCATTGGTGATGACGCGTTTCCGGAGCAGAAATCCGTAAAAAGTCCGTAACGTAGCGATTTTGCGGTTGATCGAGCGGTTATCCAGTTTCTTTTCTGCCAGGCTCGCTACCCACGAACGGAGCATCTGAAAATCTGCCTTTTCGGGAGCATCCAGTTCGTAACTCTCCAGGAGATATTGCGAGAGTTGTTCCATATCCGATCGGTACGCCGTCAGTGTATGTTCGCTCAATCGCTTTTCGTATTTAATATGTTGAAGAAAATAAGAGACCATGGCCGTGCTAGTTACGAAATAGGCAATATACAGCGGTGACGTAAGGTTTAAGTGAAAAGTAGAATAAATAATATTTTTTCAGGATTAGGTGCAATCTTTATAAAACCTGTACTTGGGAATGGTTCTGCCAATCCGCGTACCGGTAAGCCCACTAGATCAAAAGCAAACTCATGAATGCCTTACGATACGAAGTCCGAAATCAAGTAGCCTACCTTACCATGCATCGCCCCGAGGTGTATCATGCCTTGAGTCCTGAACTACTGGGGGAATTAAACCAAGCGTTCAAACAAGCTGATTCTGAAGAACGTATACGCGTAATCGTATTAACGGGTTCCGGCTCCAAAGCTTTTTGTTCCGGGGCCGATTTAAAGCTCGGAATAAAAGAGTTCGAGGGGATGGGCCAGATCTTACGGGAACACTATATACCGCTCATTCAAACCATGCGTAGGCTACCCAAACCGATCATTGCTCGCCTGAATGGAGCAGCGGTAGGAGCAGGGGCAGCCCTGGCACTGGCTTGCGATGTTCGGATAGCGGCTGATCACGCGAGTATGGCCCAGCTTTTCGTTCAAATCGGACTGATTCCGGATGCGGGGACTACCTTTTTTCTACCTCGACTAGTAGGTCTTCAACAAGCGTTTGAATTAGCAAGTACGGGTAAGACACTGACGGCTGCGGAATGTCATCGGTGTGGGTTGGTTAATGAAGTGGTACCCGGCGAACAATTGGACGAGGCGGTCGGTCGCTGGACAGAATACTATGCTCAGGCTCCGACATTAGCCATTGGCTATTTAAAACAACTGCTGAATGAATCTACGACCTCAACGCTGGATACCATGCTCAGTAGGGAAGCTGAATGTCAGGAACTACTGGGAAAAACCGAAGATGTAGCCGAGGGTTTAAGTGCTTTCCTACAGAAGCGGAAGCCAAACTTTCAGGGAAGATAAAAACAAAAAAGGTAGCTTCTGGCCACCTTCTCTGGTAAGTGATTAATTCCTTATGCAGTAATCTCCCATCCTCTAAATAATCACTTACGTATCTGGGGGAAATGAATGACAACTAGTTAGGTGTGGGTAAACAATGTGGGTTAATTATACAAATCAGAGTCTTTTTCCGTACGCTATTTCAAAGCGATTTTCTAATACGAATATCAATTACTAATTAATGAACAAATCAAGCTTTTCGATCAACTGCATGTTTCAGGGGTTTTTCGGTTAAAAAAGAACTTTTAACTAAAAAGTAAATGAAATTAACTCATAAAAAAAATAAGCATTTTGTTGGGTGTATTTTTATTTACTAAGTTATTTTAAGCTTACTTGTATGATTATATAATGAGCATTTATAGAGATAACTAAAGATTTTTCAATTAGTTATTGCTTAAACGCAACGTTTTTTAAAGCTTCAAAGTTGATCGATAAATTATTTAAGTAAAAATTATTTTACTTTGTTAAGTAATTATATCTAGATTTGCCGTTAATGATGTATTTCGTTAAGATTCTAGAAGGTTGTAGGGTTTTGCAATATGATTTTTAGTAACATTCTGCAAAAACTCTTGTACCGTTCTAGAATAATGAATTCCAAAGAATGAGCCACACCACCTACCATGAAAAATGATAAGTAACGATCAAAAAAATGGATTGACCCCATCAATAATTACTAAACCGTCAATTAGTCAGATGATGGAAGAAGTTAATCAATCAGAAGAAAAGTCAGGGAAAAGCGGCTTGGAAGCCGGAAAATCAGTTCCTGAATCCCAAAATCCCCTTGCTTCGCAAGCCGCAATCGTCCAGACTACGACTGCAAAACCTATTGTATGGACTAGAAGTGATCAGCTTCCTTATGGCTTGTTGATTGAAAACGAGTCTAGAGAAATTGTCTATATTAATCAAAGTTATTGCGATATTTTTGAGATAAAAGTTGCCGCCAATGCATTAGTTGGGCAAACAATTGATAGGATTTTTGAAGAACATATTAGTCGATTCAACATTGATGAAACGGCTTTAGAACAGCTTCGAGAATTCATTCCTAAACGTCAGATCGTTGAGAATTTTACGCTTCCCATTGCTGAAGATAAAGTGATCAGAATTGACTTTATACCGCTGGATACAAAGGGTAGTGAAAACTGGCATGTGTGGAAATTTCAGATGGGTAATAAGAATTACGTTTCGCCTCAAAACCTAAAGGAAATTGAAGAGAATTACTGGTCTATTATTGAAAAGATGGACCTAGGTATATTAGAAGTCGATACGGAAGAACGAATCGTAAGAGCCCATGACCGTTTTTGCCGAATGGTAGGCTATACAAGTCAAGAATTAGTGGGAAAACATACCTCTGAACTATTACTATTAGAAGCGTATACGGACTTTATCAATGCACAAAGTAAAACTCGTACTGAAGGAAAAACCAGTAGTTACGAAATGCCTTTACGCTGCAAGGATGGGAGCATTATTTGGGTGATTGTGAACGGAGCTCCCATTTATGATGCCGAAGGAAAAGTAGTTGGATCGGTAGGAATTCATTACGATAATACAGAACGTAAAAAACTGCTCAATGATCTTGGATTAGCGAAGAAAGCTGCAGAAGCTGCACAACACGCAGAAAAGCAATTTCTGGCTAATATGAGCCATGAAATTCGTACACCGCTGAATGCAATCATTGGAATGACGCATCTGCTTTACGACACACAAGTTAGTGCTGAGCAGAAGGAATACTTAGAAATACTTCAATCTTCTTCCCGAATATTACAAAATTTATTAACAGATATTTTGGATATTTCTGCTCTGGAAAATGGTACACTTCCCGTTCAGTTAAAAGAATTTGATATCAAGGGATTGCTTACTGCTTTGCACCGGATCTATGAGTTACAAAATAATAAAAAAGACGTCGAGATATCTCTGAATATCGATCCAAATTTAGCTACGCAAGTCTATGGAAGTGAACGTCTGATTTATCAAATCGTGTCAAAGCTCCTCAACAACGCCTACAAGTTTACGGAACAGGGTAAGATTGAGCTAAAAGCGAAGCAAGTACAGCAGACGAACGAAACCATTGCCATTCAATTTGAAATTCGGGATACCGGTGTCGGAATTGATGAGGATAAGCTTGAAGTAATCTTTGAGAAGTTTAAACAACTGCCAAACGAAACCGGCTATAAATTTCAGGGGGCAGGGTTAGGCCTAGCTCTCGTCAAACACCTGATCGATCTCCTTGGGGGCAGCATAACGGTGTATACGAAAAAAGGCGAGGGAACGCGATTTATCTTTCAATTACCGTTTAAGAAAATTAACTTTGTTAAATCGGAGTATCAAGTACCTACGGTGAATACTACTCAGAAGATCCTCGTGGTTGAGGATAATCTGATGAATCGCAAGTACGTAGGGGGGCTGCTCGACAAATGGCACATACCCTATAAAATTGTTACGGACGGGCAGGAAGCCATTCGAATCATTGAGAACGAAAATTTTGATTTAATCTTGATGGATATTCAGATGCCATTTCTAGATGGCTATGAAACGACCCTTATGATTAGATCTACTCAAAATATTAACCAAAACATTCCTATTGTAGCTCTTACTGCTTCGGCAATGCAAGAACAGAAGGAACAAGCCCTGAAAGTGGGCATGACCGATTTTCTGGCTAAACCTTTTACCCCTAAACAACTTCTGGAGAAAATCTCAATGTATCTTTCTCCATCAGATACGCACGAGATGGAAGAACAAAAATGGCAGTATCATCCAGAGCTTGACAGTGTATACCTGCACGAATTATACGGCGAAGAATGGACGTATGCGTACGAAATGTTCCAGACTTTTCGAGATGAAGTGCTACCAGAATACGCTCATTTAACCCCATTGGTCCAGCAACAGAACTGGGAATCATTAGC
>NZ_JBMDWJ010000214.1:0-27791 GCF_048595215.1 Siphonobacter sp. | reverse complement strand
GCTTGGTCGGGCCAGGTCGTAGGGTCATGCATCTGGAATCGGGATCCGGCGGCATTCAGAATTTCTTTAATCCGTTCGGGCGAAGCGGCGGCTAGCTGAGTGAAGCTGGAAATACCTTCATTATTTAACAGCTGCTCGATTTTGGGACCGATGCCTTCAATGACTTTCAGATCATCGGGTTCTTCGTATAAGATCGGAGCGGCCGTTGCGGCAGTGATTCCTGGAATACCTTCAATCGGCGTTATGTCCATCGGAATTTCCATCAACGGTGGTTCTTCCACGACAACGGGAACGGGTGGTTTCGGCTTGGATGGATTCGTTTTTGACTCGCGGCAGTGCTCTAATTCTACCCGCTTGGTAGCGATTTGCATTTGCATTGCGTCGATCTTGCTGTGCAAGGCCCGGCGGCCCAGTAACCAGCCCAGACCAGCCACCAAACTCATAAACGTGACCGCTTCGAGTACGGCAATGGGAATATTCTGACTTAATGATTGTAGGAGTAACATAGTTGATGTCGAAGGATGATGCTCTGTTTATTCTCTCCCCTTTTGCAGTTCCTGTTGCCAGGCCCGAAGTTCATCCCACTTGCCCTCCTGAGCCAGGCGAGCCTGACGGGGCCAGGTATTGGGATCCTGAATTTGAAACCGGGAACCCGCCGCCCGTAGAATGGACATCACGTGTGAGGGTTCGGCTACGGCCAGTTGAGCAAACGTTTTGATGCCGGCCTCGTGAAGGAGCTTTTCAATCTTCGGCCCGATTCCTTCAATTTTTTTGAGGTCATCTTCTTCGTGCGGTACGGCAGCAAGCGGCTGTATGGCTTCTTCCGCGGGCGGAGCCACAATGGGTTCGGGCAGCGGACCGGCGGTTCGGACTGGCGGCTTGGGCACGTACAGGCCTTTATGGCACTGATCCAGGTCAAACTCTATCTGGCGAATTTCCGCTTCGAGATGATGGAGTGTATTCTTACTTTTCAGAAATCCAATCAAGTACCCCAGGATACCCGCCCCTAACAGAAAAAGCAGGTGTTGAAGCCACGCACTTTCCAGTTGTAAGGGATTAAAATGTTCATACATACATTACAGTGATTTGAAAGAGAAGCTAACCTGCCAAAATGGCTAGTTACTTACATTTTTTGTTACTGAACAACGATCGTAACCCGGCGGTTGGCCTTTCTACCCGCGGGCAGGGCATTATCGGCAATGGGTTGCGTTTCGCCTTTTCCATCGCTTACCAGTTGTTTGCTTTTCATGCCTTTTCGGATAAACTGCTTCTTTACCGCTTCCGCCCTACTTTTCGATAAACGCAGGTTATGATCGTCGGGGCCTTCGCTGTCGGTATGACCAATCAGCGTCAGGCGTTTATTTGGATGTTGTTTGAGGTACTTCTTTGCCTCCTCAAAAAATTTGTCATTGTCTTTCGTCCGAATAAACTGATTACTACTGAGTGGAAAATACAAATCCATAGGCTTGAAAATCCCTTCATACGTTGCCGCCGCCGCTAGTTCTTCTTCGGTTTGTCCCTTCGGTGCTCGTAAGGCGGGAGCAGGTTCAGTCGATTCAACCACAGCGGGTTCAGATACTGCGGGCTCGGCTACGCTGGTTTCAGCAACTGTATTAGGAAGTTCGTTAGTACCCGCAAATGCAAATCCAGCCCCGTAGATAGAATCAGCTGGACTAAAGGCCAGATCCAGTTGTTTAGCATCGATTCGCAACTGATTTGGTGAGACCCCAGCCTTCACAAAATACTGACGGATGGCATCCGCCCGGGCTTGCCCCAGCGTAGGAAACGAAGTATTGTTTTCCTCAACGGATGAATAAAAGCCCGTAACAGTCAGCGTTTTCTTAGACTTCTCCTTTAAGTAACCCGCCAGTGCCTGTAATTGAGGCTCGACGGCTCCCGTCACAACTCGTCCGTTTGACCGGCCAAAACTCAGGTTGTTTTCAGAGGTAACGTGGAAATGGGCTCCGTCCTGAATATCCAAGGCAGCACTGACAAAGGCTTCCGACGATTCCGTTTTCGTAAGGGGTTTGGGGTTTCCATCACACAATTGTTTAATCTGACAGACGTGCCAGTAAGTCCCTCCGGCTATCCAGCCGATGAGTACCAGCCATGTCAGGGTTTTGGCGATTGACATACAGAAGGTTAGCTAATAAATGTATCGATAAACATAAACTTGTTTTCTTAGACTAAGCTTCAGGAGGTGGGGATCATTCACGATTCGGAGTAACGAAAAAAGACAGAAGCCTCATCGAAAGCAACAAGAATTGAATGATAAATGCAAATATACTTTCGATTCCAATCTTGCCTCGCTTTATCCAGGCGTTTGGCAGAATCACTTAAAAAGCAACCGTATTTAACGCAAAAAGTTATAAAAAAAGCCTCACCCGTAGGCGAGGCTTTTCATATACATTTATCCTAAGGTTAAATCTTAGCGATTCATTGACAACAGGAATTCTTCGTTCGAACGGGTACCTCTCATTTTTTCGAGCAGGAACTCCATCGATTCCACCGAGTTCATGTCGGACATGTACTTCCGTAAAATCCAGACACGCTTGAGCGTTTCGGGATCCATAAGCAAGTCTTCGCGACGTGTACCCGAAGCCGGTACGTCGATGGCAGGGAACATCCGACGGTTGGACAGTTTCCGATCCAGCTGGAGTTCCATGTTACCCGTACCTTTGAATTCTTCGAAGATTACTTCATCCATCCGGCTTCCGGTTTCGATCAGGGCCGTAGCGATGATGGTCAGCGAACCGCCGTTCTCCACATTACGGGCCGCTCCGAAGAATCGTTTGGGTTTGTGTAAGGCATTGGCATCTACCCCACCCGAGAGAATCTTACCGGAAGAGGGTACCACGGTGTTGTAGGCACGGGCCAGACGTGTAATGGAATCCAGCAGAATCACGACATCGTGCCCGCATTCGACCATCCGCTTGGCTTTTTCCAGGACCATACTGGATACTTTCACGTGACGATCCGCCTGTTCATCGAAGGTAGAAGAAATCACTTCTGCCTTCACACTACGCTGCATATCGGTTACCTCCTCGGGACGTTCGTCAATCAACAGAATGATCAGGAACACTTCCGGGTGATTACGGGCAATGGCGTTAGCGATTTCTTTCAGTAATACCGTTTTACCCGTTTTAGGCTGAGCAACGATCATCCCCCGTTGTCCTTTCCCGATCGGAGCAAACAAATCGAGAATACGGGTAGAATTTTCGCGGCCCGAAGTAAACAGGTTCAGTTTTTCCGTCGGAAACAGCGGCGTCAGGTATTCGAATGGAATCCGATCCCGAATTTCTTCCGTTGTTTTTCCATTTACGGACTCAACCCGTAACAGGGCAAAGTACTTCTCTCCTTCTTTCGGCGGGCGAATGGCTCCGCGTACGGTATCGCCCGTTTTCAGACCAAACAGCTTGATCTGGGAAGGAGACACATAAATATCATCAGGGGAAGCCAGGTAATTGTAATCCGCTGACCGCAGGAAACCGTATCCACCATCGGACATGATTTCGAGTACGCCTTCGTTTTCAATAAGCCCGTCAAATTCCCGAATGTGCTGGTTATAATTCCGCTTCACCTGCTGCTGCAATTGCTGCGATCGCGGGTTGGGCTGCAAAGGCTGACCACTTTCGTCGGTACGACCTTCACGGGTTTCACGAGTATTGGGACGATTCGGATCAGGGCTTACCGGATTGACTGCCGGTGCTGATTCGCTTTCTGAAGGCATCACCTCCATCGTGGACTGATACGCTTCATCTAATGAGAAATCGTTTGCCAATTCGGCGGGGATTTCCATTTCATCTACGGGCTCAAATGCCTGTTCCTGCTCTTCTATCACCGGCGTAACCGGTACGGGTGTAGTATCAGGTAAATCTTCGGAAACCCCACCCCGACGAATACGGGTGCGTTTGTGGCGATTTTCGGATTCCGTCTGGGCCGTCGTAGTAGGTGGTACTTCAACCGGAGTAGGCTCGGGTTGAGATGCAGGAATCAATGCAGCAGGGCTTTCTTGAACTTCCTCTGGTACTTCTGAACTTATAGATTCCGCTTCGGGAGCGGAAGGTGCAGCGGGCTCTTGGGCCGTTTTTCGTGTACGACGAGCCCGTGGTTTATCGGATGCTGCTGGCATAGGGGTAGGACTAGCGGGCTTCTCTTGGGAAGTTTGCCGCTCTAAAATTTTGGTAATGAGTTCGGATTTGGACAGTTGGGTTGGATTGGATATACTCAACTCCCTTGCGATTGCTCTCAATTCGGACAGCAGCCGCAAACTCAGCTCTTCTGATGTATACATGAAAATTACGTATCAATCACGGCCGTGCCGGAATAGAATGAAACAGGATAGTCAGGCGAAATTGATAAATGCGTTGGGTTCTTTCGAATTCATTCACAGGAGGGTAAAAGCTACTACTGTCGGGGAAGAGGATGGTTCCGGCTTCTGGGATGCGTCGCTGGGGTGAATGAATTGCAAAGGTAAAATGTTCTTCAGCAATTTGTCAATATCTCTATGTAAACTTTTTTAAGACAGCGAATTATCACTGACGGACTGGGTTTGAAAATCATTTTTAAGATTTACGGTGCTGATTGGGCTGGCAAAGCGAACATCGTTGGCTTCGACAATCTGCATAATTTTAAAATTCAGCTCTTCCTTCACGCGATTGAATGTTCGGAAATCACTAGTTTCTACGTAATAAATAATCAACACGTCAAATGACTGATCGCCGAAGGTATCAAAACGGATAATACCGGGCTTGTTTTTAGTAAATTCATGGGCATCAATAGCGTCCTGAATTTGATCAATCACTTGCTTCAACGCCTCCGCAGACGTTCCTAAATCCAGACGAATGGTGTATTTAGCTCTTCTGAACTCCCGCTGACTCTGGTTTTCCAACATTTGAGAGACAATCAAACGATTGGGAACGGTCATCATACTTCCGTCTACCGTGCGTATACGTGTACTGCGAAATCCGATTTTTTCGACGTCACCCATCGTCTGGCTAATCTGAATGGAATCGCCAACGACGAAGGATCCATCGGCAAAGATGGTAAAGGAAGCGATCAGGTTTTCGAGCGTTTCGCGGGCAGCCAGAGCGACCGCGATACCTCCAATACCTAACCCTGCAATCAGCGTCGCAACATCAATATTAAAAATCTTGCCTGTAATGATTAATCCGGAAATGACCACCACCAGCACAATCAGAATGTCCTTCAGAAAAGGTACTAACTGATCGTCTACTCTGGTTTCGGTCCGTTCGGCCCTTCGTTTAAATACGACAGCCAGAAACTTAACGAAACGAATCACAGCCCACGTCAGGGCCAGGATAAGCAAACTTTTATAAATCCGGTAAAGGATGAGTCGAATGCCAAACTCGGTTTTGTGAGCTAAACCCCAGTGGATGGGAATACGGATCAGGTCGAAAGCAAAATACACCATGACCAGTAAAAAAACGTATTCCAGCGGACGGCGTAATAGTGCGACAAACTCCTGTACACTTACTTCGTTTTCCCGGGAGACTTTGCGAACGACGGCAAAAAGTACCTGGCTGAGTAAACGTCCAATGGGGCGACGCAGTAAGGTACCGACTAGCAGAGTACCAATAAAACCAAAAAAATTGAACCAGTGATTACCTGGCAGTACTTTATTTAAAAATTCTTGAAACGGTTCCATTCGAACTGAACGGGATTGTAAGCCTTAGCACGACGAAGACGCCAGTTGCTCTTTCCAATACCGGTAGGCTTCGGGGGTATCAACGCTAATTAACTCTGAGGGCTGCGGGGGACACAGAAGTGTAACGTCGGAAGTTGTTAAAAATTTCCGCAAGCTTAAATGATTTTTTTCAAATAATAAGCGAATCTGCGAAAAACTCCTGGGTTCGTAAATCGTTACCAAGGGTTCCGGTAGCCCATCAGCCCCGGCAAAAGCGGTTGCCAGACTTGCGGGGTTGCGATTTTGCACTAACGATTCCAGCGTAACGTGCTGAACGAGTGGCATATCCACTGCTAAGACCAACCAAGCCACGGAGGAATTGGTTCCGAAGGCCGTAAGTAATCCGCCCATGGGGCCCTGCTGGTACGAATCAATCTGACAATTAGCAACGGATGGCCGTTGCTGCTCCGGATTTACGGATACGTATACGCATTCGCAGTATCGTTGCAGGCGTTCATAAGCTCGTTTCCACTGCGGCTGGTTTCCGTACGCAAGCCAGGCTTTATCCGTACCCATACGAGTACTTAGTCCACCGCCCAGTACCAATCCCCAGAGCGGTGGCGTCACCTCGGTATCGGGAAGTAAAGCCATAAGTGCGTATTATTTTCCCTGAAAATCGGATTTACCTCCGGTTTTTTTCAGCAAACGGGTTTCCTCAATGACGATCTCGTGGGAAAGGGCCTTACACATGTCGTACACGGTCAGAGCTGCAATGGTAGCTCCGGTGAGGGCTTCCATTTCTACGCCCGTTTTCGCTTCTAGGGCACAGGTACAGTCAATCTGCACCCGATCTTCAATGACTTCGATCTGAAATTTACAGGAATCGAGCCCCAGTGGATGACAGAACGGAATCAGCTCTGACGTTTTCTTGGCCCCCATCGTTCCGGCAATAATGGCCGTATGGAAGACGGGACCTTTCTTGGTACGAATGTCGCCATCTTGTAAGGCCGCCAGTACGGCCTCGGGCAGACGCACCACACTACGGGCCGTAGCCGTACGCCGCGTTACGGCTTTATCGCCCACGTCTACCATGGTTGGATTGGCCTGTTCGTCAAGATGGGTGAAGCTCATAAGGTGTGTTTTCAAAAGTCAATAAAAAAACGCGTATCCGGGAGTCGCTCCCCGGATACGCGTTCAAATGTACTTTTTTTACGGATTATCGGGCACCTGGAGGGCAGTTTTTCAGCAAAAAGTCCGTATAGGTTTTAGACAAGTGCTGAGACGTTCCCTGACCTTCGGAAATACTGTGCGTCCGGTTCGGGTAAATCATCAGACTGAACAATTTACCCGCTTTGATCAGTTCGTTGATCAGTACCTCCGCATTCTGGTAATGAACGTTATCGTCGCCCGTACCGTGAATGTAGAGCAGGTTACCCTTCAGGTTTTTCACGTGACTGATCGGTGAACCTTTCATGTAGTCAGCCTCGGCTTCCGCCGGAATGCCCATGTAACGTTCCTCATAAATGTTGTCGTACAAGTGCAGATTGGAAATCGCCGCAATGGCTATACCCGTTTGGTACAAATCAGGGTATTGCATTAGGGCATTCAACGTGGACATCCCTCCTCCACTCCATCCCCAGATGGCAATCCGGTCTTTATCGACAAAGGGCCATTTGATGATTTCCTGCGTAGCCAGGGCCTGATCTTTGGCGTTGATAATGCCGTTGTTCCGGTAAATGGCTTTCCGCCACTCCCGACCCTTCGGAGCGGGCGTACCCCGGTTATCCAGTGAAATGTAGATGTATCCTTTGTCGGCCATACTACCCTGAAACAGACGGTTGTAACCCAAGCCAAACTGATCGGTTACCGTGGCCGAAGCGGGTTCGCCGTAGACATAAAACACCACTGGATACCGTTTGGTCGAATCAAAATTGGTCGGTTTCACCATCCAGCCGTCCATTACGGTTCCTTCGGAGGTTTTTACTTGGAAGAATTCGACTTTCATCCGGCCGGGTTTTAATTCCGGCAGACTTTTGCCATCCGCGGCTTTGTGCGAAGGCAGACTGATGAAGCTCTGCGTCGGCTGCGTATTAGCCGAGGAGAAATCGTGCTGAGCCCACAAACCGTTGGGAGAAATTTCGTAGTCATTCGTACCCGCATACGTGGCCGGGGTCAGGCGTTCAGCTTTTCCTTTACCGTTGAGCTTCAAGCGGTACAGATACTGCTGTGTGGCGTTGGTGGGGGAAGCGGAAAAGTATACCCAACCGTTTTTCTCATCCACCGTATAGATTTTAATAATGTCGTAGGGTTCTGCCGAAACGAGCGTTTCCTTGCCCTCTTTCGTAACGCGGTACAATTGACGCCAGCCACCTTTTTCGCTCAGGTACAGGAATTCTTTGTTACCCGCCAGCCAGTACCAGTTGGTCACTTCGCTTTCGGCCCAGTTACTACGAACGTCTACCCAGGCGTCGTCCTTTTCGGTGCTGATGGCCTTCGCCGTTCCCGTCGTTCCATTGGCTACGTAGAGCGTACTAACCTGTTGACGACGGTTCAATTGCTGAATGAGCAGTTCCTGACTTCCCGGAATCCATTCCATACGGGGCAGCAGGTTATTATCCGGCTCACCGGGAATCTGAATCGGTGTAATTTTTCCGGTCGCTACTTCTACCGTTTTCACAAACGTTGGAGACGGTTTCTCGCCTGCTTTCGGATATTCAACGGGGACGTTAAAGGAGTACGTTGAATCTGTATTGTTGATCATCAGGAAGTTCCGGATCTTGCGGGCATCCACCGTCCAGAACGCGATGTATTTGCCATCGGGCGACCAGCGGAAACCATCCCGGCAGTCGAGTTCTTCTTCATACACCCAATCGAACGTACCATTGATCAACCGATCCGTACCGTCGGTAGTCAGAGCTTTAGCCGTTCCCGTACTCAGGTCTTCTACGTACAGGTTATGACCGGAGACGTAGGCCGCCTGCGTCCCATTGGGTGAAAGCTTGGCAAACATCAGCGAGCTTTCGGGCCGCGACGCTCCGAGCTTTTTCAGGGAATTACTCGCCAGATCCAGCACGTAATAATCGCCCCGGGTGGGGTACCGCCACACGCGTTTGGCATTCGTATAGAGAACGGCTTTTTTGAGGGTAGGCAGGTAATCAAAGGCCAGTACGCGAATGGGCTGGGTAGCTCCCTGCGGAATGAGCTGCTCTTTTTTAATGAGCGTCGTTTTCGTACCCGTTTTTACATCAACCTGTACGAGTTCACCATTCTGAAACTGCCAATACGCATTTCCATCGGGCGACCAGTGAAACTTGCGGGCATCCAGGATGGTCAGGGCCTGGGGGCCATACGGCTCGGTACTGGGCTGAGCCAGCGATACCACCGAAACCAGTAAAATGATCAAGGGGATTAGGAAGGACTGTTTTCTCATAAACTTGGTTTTGCATGCGTGACTGAAGCCGGTTCCCACCGCTATCCTTATCAGATGGGGCCAGAGCGGTTTTCCGACGATCACAATTCCACAAAGAGAACCAAGAAAATTAATATTTACAAAGCATTCGCCGACCGAAGCATTGATTGAATAGACATCCTCTCGCATCTTTGAGTTTCATTTGTTCGCTGCTGCTCTTATGCTTTCCGTACACGAAGCTTTTACTACTGTTTTTTCCCAGACGATCCACTGGGGTACTGAATCGGTCGGGCTCCACGAAGCCGGCGGACGCGTGCTGGCGGAAGTCATTACAGCCGACCGTGATTTCCCACCTTTTAATCGAGTGACCATGGATGGTATTGCTCTGTATCTGGAAGCTCCCATTCAAGAAGGTTTATTCCGGATTGAAGCCACGCAATACGCGGGCGAGGCGGCCAAACACCTCGTTTCCCGAGCCTCGGCTATTGAAGTGATGACCGGGGCGGTACTGCCCGAAGGAACCAATACAGTGGTTCGTTACGAAGACCTTGCCTTTTCCAACTACGGAGATAAACGCTTCGCGGCCCTGCAAAATCCGGCTACACCCGGACAAAACATTCACACCAAAGGTAGTGACCGTATAATAGGTGAAGTGCTTATTCCGACGGGTACACGTCTGGGATCATCCGAAATCGGAATCCTGGCTTCCGTGGGGAAAACGCAGGTACTGGTTGAAAAACGCCCCAAGGTAGCCCTGATTTCGACGGGAGATGAATTAGTGGAAGTCAACCAGACGCCCCTGCCCCACCAGATTCGCCGGTCGAGCGGTTACCAGCTGGCGGCGGCTTTGCAACAAATCGGGTTTTCGAGCCAATTGTTTCACCTGCCCGACCTTCCAGAATCCCTGGAGACGAACATTCAGGATATTCTGAATCGTTTTGAGATCCTGATTCTGACGGGGGGTGTATCGGCGGGTAAAAAAGATTTCATCCCCGCTACGCTGGAAAAACTGGGCGTACAGAAGCATTTTCACCAGGTAGCCCAGCGACCGGGAAAACCGCTGTGGTTCGGCACGCGGGGTACGCAGAATGTGGTGTTCGCTCTGCCTGGAAACCCCGTATCGACGTTTGTTTGCTTTTTACGGTACGTTCGCCCCTACCTCGTCCACGAATCAGCAGTTCCTGCCAAAGCCGTACTGGCGGAAAATCTCGTATTTAAACCTAATCTCACGTACTTCGTACCCGTAGCCGCCACTTTTGCTGATGATGGCCGTTTGATAGCCCGACCGCTCAAAGGTTCCGGTTCCGGCGATTTTGCGAATTTGCTGGATTGTACGGGTTTTCTGGAACTACCCTCCGATCGCTCGGAGTTTCAGGCGAATGAGGTATTCCCGTATCTGGCGTTTCGGTAAAACCTCTGCTAGGATCGATTCGTATTCCGCTACTGCGTCCCTATTTCATTGAAGCAGGAACACGTTTGTAGGCACAGCGTTTTTCTGAACAATTAACACTATACGTCAGAAACATAAAAGGCAAATTGTTCCCGCCCATACCTGAACCGTCCCGCTATTGGTCTGCTTGACCCGAGCAAGAAAGTACTGCTTCAAAATCGCTACACCTATGCTCACGCTACCCGCTATGCTTCAGGAAGTTCAACAAGAGTTTCGGCGAATCTTTCAGTATTGGGAAACGCACGACATCGATCCCCGGGGCGGGTTTTATGGTCGCGTAGATGCTCAGAATCGACCCGATCCGGCGGCGGATAAAAGCATTGTACTCAACGCCCGGATTCTCTGGTCCTTTTCGAATGCGTACCGGGTTACCAAAAATCCGGCCTACCGTACCCTGGCTGATCGGGCTTTCGCCTATATCCAGCAGTACTTCCTGGACCCGAAACACGGCGGGTTCTACTGGTCGGTCCAGGCCGACGGTACGCCGCGTGTCACTACCAAGCAGTTGTACGGCCAGGGGTTTGCTCTGTATGGCCTGAGTGAGTACTACCGGGCTACGAAGCAGGCCGAGGCCTTAACGGCCGCTCAGCACTTGTTCCGTACGCTGGTTGAGCGGGCCTACGATTCTAAAAATAGTGGCTTCATTGAAGCGTTCCATCAGGATTGGTCCAATACGGACGAGTACATTTTAAGTAAAGGTGAACTCCGCAAGTCCATGAATACGCATTTGCACCTGATCGAGCCTTTTACCAATCTGTACCGAATCTGGCCCGATGCAAGTGTACAGAAACACGTTCGTTCGATGCTGGAACATGATTTCATGCAGCACATCATCGACCCTACGACGTACCACATGCGATTGTTCTTTACGGAAGACTGGCAGGTACGCTCTTCGGAAGTATCCTACGGGCATGACATTGAAGCTTCCTGGCTTCTCTACGAAACCGCTGAAGTACTGAACGACAAAGCCTTACTGGCGAAGACGAAAGAGCTGAGTTTAAAAATGGCGACGGCAACGCTGGAAGGCCTCAATTCCGACGGAGCCCTCACCTACGAGTACAACCCCCAGACCGGGCACAAAAACGAAGAACGGAGCTGGTGGGTACTGAGCGAGCAACTGGTTGGTTATTACAACGCTTATCAGTTGTCGGGGAAGCAACATTTTCTCGAAAAAGCCCGCAAAAGCTGGGAGTTCATCAAAACGTACTTGCTCGATACGAAAAACGGCGAATGGTACGAGAAAACCGATGCCGCTCATCATCCTTCCTTGAAAGCCGATAAAATCAACGCCTGGAAGTGTCCTTATCACAACAGTAGGGCCTGTTACGAAATTATGCATCGGCTCCAGCCCAAGTAACGAATGAAGTTTTTAAAAAAAATCAAAAACTTCATTCCTGGTCAAATCCTACTGAATTACAAGTCGTTATCTTTCGATAATAAGTTTATCCTTCTTTTCTCCACCCAGTATTTTCAGGTCCCTTCCAACCCAGCCTTATTAAACCGGGTCATCAAACGTAGAAAGCTTTTTCAGACCTTCCCGTCTGCCACTGCATCAGTGCGAGATTACGTATTTATTTTAACTAACGACTATTCCATGAAACTGACGAAATGGCTATGCGTGTGGTTCCTGGCCGCCGGAATCATGAGTTGCAGCAAAGAGAGTTCAACTCCTTTTTTATTAATGTCGACGGACTTTACGAAGGGCGTCGGTCAGGAATGGAAGGCCGGTTTTGCCGAATACTCCACGGAAACCGACACCAGTTCCATTCAAATGCGGTCGGGTGCCCGGAAACTACCGGCTCCCCTGGATCCAACGAAATCGGGATTTATGCTTTCGGCCTACAACCGTAGCGACGATATGTTCATGTACATTTACCAACGCGTTTCCAACTTTGCTCCCAATACGAAGTACAACGTGGAATTTTTCGTTGAACTGGCTTCCAATGCCGCCGAAGGCAGTGTGGGCGTAGGTGGTTCCCCCGCTTATTCGGTCTATCTGAAAGCCGGAGCAACGGGTACGGAGCCCGTTACGAAGCTCGAAGGAACCCAGTATGTCTTCAACCTGGATAAAGGGAATCAGGCCAACGAAGGAAAAGACATGATTATTCTGGGAGATATTGCTACCAAGTCAACCGATCCCGTTTACAAGCTTATCCAGCGGAGTAACACAAAATCATTTCAGGCTACATCCAACGCCAAAGGTGAGTTATTTCTCGTCGTCGGTACGGATTCGGGTTACGAAGGCCTGACGACGCTATACTACAGTATCATTCAGGTCCGCTTTACACCGGCTCAATAATATTGGTTTTCAACGCTTCCTATCTGCTCTATTACGGAAAAAGCCCCTGTATTGGGGTTTTTCCTTTTACCGGGCTTACTGAAATTTAAGATCCGCTACGATGGCTTTGTGATCGGACTCCTTCATATCCAAGGTACGGAAACCTACCGTTCGGAAGCCTTTGTTGGTCAGCACGTGGTCGATGGGAATCATCAGGGGGCCGTAGCCATTGCGGTACGTTGGGCTGATGCCAAACCCCTTACGGGAAGCCTGCATCCCCGAAGACGCCACCAGCGAACGGTACACGGGCGAGAACACACTGACGTTAAAATCGCCCGCCAGAATTGTCGGGACGGATTCCTTCGCCGCCTGATCAAATGCGTATTGCAGTCGTTCGTTCCGGCTTTCAAACCAGGTTGGATTCAGGGGCGTCTTCGGATGTACTGAAATCAGGGCTATTTCACGGCCCTTCACGGTGGTATGCACGTGCAACATCCGATTGGCAGTCACCGCGGCGTGGTTGACACGCAGGGGGGTTCGGCTGCCGATGGCCACGTAACAATGCGTTTTCGAATACACCAGATAGCCATACGGATACTCACGATGCAGTTGCTGCCGAAATTGTTGGAATAAGGGTGGCGTAGCCTCGGCAATAAGTACAATGTCGGCGTTTTCGTGGCGAATGCTTTCCAGGATGGCGTCGTACTCCTGATTCGTAAAGAGCACATTGGTATGCATGATTCGCAAATCGGCCGGCTCCGCCGCCGGGGTCTTACTCGTCACCCAGGGCAGTACCAGCCAGGCATTCAGCAGGACACTAAATAAGGCCACCGCGTACAGTCGGTTCCGAAAAAGAATCCAGTAGACGAACAGGAATCCGGCAATGGCCAGACACTGGGCAGAAAAGTGGCTGAACAACTCGAAGAAAAAGAAGTAGCTCCCCAGACGCCCCAGTAGGCATACCAGCAACAAAGCGTACGTGCAAAAGGCGACAACAGACTGCCAGAAATGAAATTGTTTTTCAGCTTTTCGGTTTTGAATGGGAATCGGACTTTCGATAGTTTTCACGAGTTCAATGATTAATTATGGCGGAGGGAAGGAATAAGACGTTTGATTTTCACAAAAATACGGGAATGATTCTGATTCTCAGAAGTTCAACTTCAATGCCTTTTGTATCTTCCAAAGAAAGCATCGTACAAATCAAGTAAATACCAAATAATACCTCCCCTTTCAATAAAATTGCACAATTTTGTTCCCTAGTAAATGCCATTCAGGTCTTAAACGAAAGCTTGAGTCCGGGGTCTAACTACTGCTTATTTCTATTCGTCTTTTATCCTTCTATTCCATTGAAACTGCTTCTTCACGCTCATACGTTGCGGCTCCGCCACACGTTCACGATTACCCACGAATCCCGAAACGAGCAACCTACGCTCATTGTTGAACTTCAGGACGGCGAGTTTTCCGGCTACGGCGAGGCTACTGAAACCACCTATTACGGCGTTTACATCGAGGGCATGAAGGCTCAGTTGGAAGGCGTACGTACGCTCATCGAAAACTACGCGGGTGGTACGCCCGAAGAATTTTTCGACTTCATCGAGCCGCATTTGCGTAACGACCATCCCTTCGCCTTGTGTGCACTGGATGTGGCCTACAACGATTTGTACGCGAAAAAAGCGGGCAAAAAACTGTACGAGGTCTGGGGACTGGACCCTTCCCATAATCCCATCACCGACTATACCATCGGTATGGATACCCTGGAAAAGATGGTGGAGAAGATGAAGGAAATGCCCTTCCCGCTCTACAAAGTCAAGCTGGGTACTAAGGAAGATATTGCCATCATTCAGGAACTACGCAAGCACACGGATGCGGTATTTCGGGTAGATGCCAATACGGCCTGGGATGTGGAAGAGACGCTTCAAAACTCGCAGGCGTTGAAAGAACTGGGTGTTGAATTCATCGAACAGCCCATGAAAGCCACCAACTGGGAAGGCATGAAACGGGTATTTGAAGAATCAGCCCTGCCACTGATTGCCGACGAAAGCTGTATTGTAGAAGCCGACGTAGCCCGTTGTTACGGCTTTTTTCACGGCATCAACATCAAACTGATGAAGTGTGGAGGCCTGACGCCCGCCCGCCGCATGATTGCCCACGCCCGCCAACTGGGCCTGAAGGTGATGGTGGGTTGCATGACCGAATCGAACATTGGCTGCTCGGCCATTGCCCAGTTGTTGCCTTTGCTCGATTACGTGGATATGGACGGCATTCTGCTCGTTGACGACGATTTGTCCACGGGTGTATCGATTGAATACGGCAAGGTGATTTACGCCGAAGAAAATGGTACGGGAGCCCGCTTATTGAATCGCTAACACGGTTTCAGAGCAAGCATTCGTAGGATTTAAATGTAACGTTTATGTTTTATACGGACGAACTTCCGGGGCGAACCGTCGTACTCGACCAGCGGGAATACCTCTGGTGCAGCGGCACTTCGTACCTGGGCATGAGCCGAAATCCGGTCTTCATTGAGCGAGTACTGGAGGGCATCCGTCGGGTGGGCATCAACTGGGGCAGCTCCCGGAATAATACGCTTCGCCTGGCGATTTACGAAGAAGCCGAACGCGTACTCGCTCAATGGATGGGTGCTCCGGCAGCCCTGACCGTTTCGTCGGGCATGATGGCGGGACAGGTGCTCATGAAATGGTTAACCTTTTCGCAGCCGGGCGTGCT
Organism: Siphonobacter sp.; assembly: GCF_048595215.1. NCBI lineage: Bacteria > Pseudomonadati > Bacteroidota > Cytophagia > Cytophagales > Cytophagaceae > Siphonobacter > Siphonobacter sp. The sequence continues at coordinate 12,283 of NZ_JBMDWJ010000214.1, read as the reverse complement.
GGTTTTATACGCACCCAACGTTCACCCGGCTCTTTGGGCGGATGATTTCCTTCCCGCCACGGAATCGTACGAAACCTGGTTTGCTGAGCTGCCCGAACGCATTCGGCAGTCGCAGGCACCGGAAGTAGTGATCGTGACTGATTCCGTGGGTTCGCCGCATACCCGGCTGGTTCCCTTCGACTGGATGAATCACTTGCCCACCGATGCCCGGATTACGGTCGTGGTCGACGATTCGCACGGTCTAGGGGTGTTTTCTCAGGGCCGGGGGATTTATTCGCAATTGTCCGCACCCACGAACGTACGACTGTTATACGTCGCTTCCCTGAATAAAGCCCTGAGCGTACCGGCGGGCGTACTGGTTGGATCCGTCGAGGTGATGGAGGCAATCCGCCACTTCCCGATGTTTAGTGGAGCCAGTCCGGCAAATCCAGCCAACCTCTGGGCGTTCACGCAGTCTCTGGAGCTGTACCAAGAAGCCCATCAGTTGCTTAGCCAGCGGGTGGATCAGTTTGTTGAAGAACTGGGACCGTCGATACAGCTTTTTCACTGGCTTCCGGCGTATCCGGCCTTTACTACGACGCAACCCGGCCTGCACGAGTATCTACGCGAAGCGGGGATTCTAACGGCCTGCTTCCCCTACCCCGGCCCCAATGATCCCGCCATTACGCGGCTGGTCATTACGCCCCTGCACGAGCCTTCGGATATTAGCCGTATGGCAGCGGCCTGTCGAGCGTACGAAGTCAGGGCCAGTGTAGCGAGTGAACAGACGGAAGCTTAACATCGTTGGCCTTGCGTAGGCGATGCCGTCCTTCTTATCTTTTTTGAACTGATGAAGAAAATCCTAACCCTGGGTCTTTGCCTGACCGCATGGTCCGCGATGGCTCAGCATACCCCGATGAACGAGATTATTACCAAAGTCCAGCAGCAGTATGCCCCCGATAAACGAACCGTCATTTTTCAAGTAGAAGCAACCGAAGACGGGCACGTAAGGGGTAAGACTAGCAGTCCGGAAGCCCATCAGGCCCTGCTCGCTGAACTGAAAGCCGCGGGCACTTCGGTAGAGGACGATATTCAGGTACTGCCCTCCGCCGAACTGGGTGAGAAAACGCAGGCCATCGTTCGCGTTTCGGTGTGTAACATTCGTTCCGCTCCCAAACACGCGGCCGAACTGGCGACGCAGGCCCTGCTGGGTACGCCATTGAACGTCTACGAACAGGAAAATGGCTGGTACCGCGTCCAGACGCCCGACCAGTACATTTCCTGGGTTGATCATGGCTCCATCCAACTGGTTACGAAAGCCGAGGCCGAAGCCTGGGAGAAGACCCGCAAGCTTTTGTACCTGACGCCCTACGGATTTACGTACAGTGAGCCGAATACGGGCAGTCAGACGGTATCCGATATTGTGGCTGGCGATTTGCTGGCGTACAAAGGCGAGAAGGGTTCGTTTTACGAAGTAGCGTACCCCGATGGCCGGAAAGCGTATATCAAAAAGATCGACGCCCGTTTTTACACCGACTGGTTGGCTTCGGTGCGGATTTCGGAAGCGTCGCTGGTGAATACGTCCAAAAAACTGATGGGACTACCCTACCTCTGGGGCGGTACTTCGTTTAAAGGAGTCGATTGCAGTGGATTTACAAAGATGGTATACTTCCTTAACGGTGTTCAACTCCCCCGGGACGCTTCCCAGCAGGTACATTCCGGTCTGCTGGTTGATGCGGAGAAAGACTGGGCGAAGTTACGGCCCGGTGATTTGCTGTTCTTTGGGAAACACAACGAGGACGGCACGGAGAAGGTGGTACACGTGGCGATGTGGCTGGGCGAAAACCAGTTCATTCACGCTTCAAACTACGTCATGGTCAGTAGCGTGGAACCGACCGCGGCGAATTATGATGCGTTCAACGTGGGTCGGTACCTGCGGAGCAAACGCATTATTGACCATTATACCAACGCCCTGAAACTCAGCAAAAAGTAAATTATTTAAAAAAAGGCTGCGGGGAAAGCTTGACAAAGCCTCTTGAAGTCACTACTTTTGCATTCCCGATCGGAAAGATACCCAGTATCAAACGATCAAAGGACGGTTGCGTAGCTCAATTGGATAGAGCATCTGACTACGGATCAGAAGGTTTGGGGTTCGAATCCCTACGCGACCACTACCGTTGGAAAATGGTTACACCACCCGTCCGACATTCCAAAACAGTAATCGAGTATCGGTTGCGTAGCTCAATTGGATAGAGCATCTGACTACGGATCAGAAGGTTTGGGGTTCGAATCCCTACGCGACCACTTAAAGCCTGCTTCAGCTGAAGTGGGCTTTTTTGTTTTTCAATCTTCATACTTTCGTCACACCAAAAGTTTTGTAAACTGCCCCCCAACCCCGTTTTTTGCCCCTTCAAATTCCTTTAAATGGGAAATGGGCCGATTTGGTCTTTCCTCCCTTACCTAATCAATACGCTTCTGCTTGACCAGGATCTTATACCATTGATCAGCATTATTTCGCGTACGTATGTCTCTTTTTCCTTTTCGAATGAAGTATTACAGGCTTGGCCTGAAGTGTTTCCTGTTGGTGTGGTGCTCCGTGTGGCACCTGGGGGCTTTTGCCCAACGTAATCAGGTGAATGTGTTTCTGGGGTCTTCCGGCGATCATGGGCAGCTATCCCCGGCGGCGACCTCTCCCTTTAGTCAGTTAAGTATTCTGCCGCTTACGGTACCCGCTACGCACACGGGCTACGAATATCTGGCGAAGGATGTACTCGGTTTTACGCACAATCGCTTTGAAGGCGTGGGTTGTCAGGGCAGCGGTGGACTACTTTTGCTGAAACCCTTTTTGGGTAAGCAGGACGACGGCAAGCCGCTCCGTAAGGTTTCCGATACCGCCCAACCCGGTCAGTATGCCATCTCATTTACGAACGGCATACGTATGAAAGCGACCGTTCTACAGAATGAGGGCTTGTCCGAATACACCTTCCCCGAAGGAGCTAAAGGCTTTCGGCTCGATCTGGGGCATACCTTTAACCGGGCCTTCGTCGGCGAACAGCATACTCTGAACGGATCACGGGTGTCGGGATGGATTCAGGCCAAAACGACCTGTCACGTGGGCACGTATACCATCTATTACGCCCTGGACCTGGGTACTACCGCTACCTGGACGGAGGAATCCAACCACATCCTCGTCGCCCATCTGTCGCCCAAGACGCGTCAGGTTCCGGTACGCATCGCCTTTTCGGCGGTCGATCCGGACGCTGCCGAGCAACGCCTTCAACAGGGAGCTACGCAGACGTACGCGTCCCTGCTCCAGCAATCCACTGCCGCCTGGAACGACCTGCTGGGTACTGTTCAGGTAGAAGGCCCTAAAGACCGCACTTCGCTTTTTTACTCGCTGTTGTACCGAACCATGCAGTCACCCTTCCGGATTTCGGAAACCGATGGCCGTTTTCGGGGTACGGACGGAAAAATTCACGAAGCTACCAGCCCCCGGTACCACGGCTGGGCCATCTGGGATAACTACAAAACGCAGCTGCCCCTGCTGGCTCTGCTGTATCCTCGCATCTACCAGGATATTACTCATTCCATTGCTAATCTGTATCGCTACGGCAAGCATGATTTTGCGGGGCCTACCGAACCCGCCAATTCCGTGCGTACCGAGCACGCGGCGGTGGTCCTGTTGGATGCCGTCCGGAAAGGGTATACGCTGGATGTACCCGCTATCCGGCAGGCCCTGCTGGCGGATACGGCCCGTTTTGACTTTAGCAAGCCGGATAAATTTCTGGAAGCGTCCTATGATCTGTGGACGATGGGAAAACTCTTCGAGGGTTTGCACGAAAAACCCCTGTCCGAGCATTTCCTGCGTAAATCCCAGGCGTATCGTCCCTTATGGGAAAAGGAATTCAAAGACCTGAGCAAGTCCGATGTAGACCGCATGTCGGCTCGCAGTATGTACCAGGGCACCATCCGGCAGTACCGCTGGTCGGTCCCGTTTGATGTCACGGGTCTGGTACAACTGGCGGGCGGCCGGAAGGCCTTCACCGAGCAACTCGACGACTTTTTTGACAACCATTATTTCAACCGGGCCAACGAACCCGATTTGCAGTCGCCGACGCTGTACTACGCCAGTGACAAACCCTGGAAGTATCAGCAGCTCGTGCAGCAACTGGCCGTCGATACGGTCGTGCAGTATTACTTTAATGATAACAGTCGCGGGATTGGAGCCCACATTGACCGCATTTACAAGAACGAACCCAAAGCTCTGGTACGCACGATGGATGACGACGCCGGAGCCATGTCGGGCTGGTTTGTACTGACGGCATTGGGCATTCAGCAGCCGCTGGTGGGCGAACCCATCTATTACCTGAACGTTCCTTTATTCAGAAAAATCACCATTCGGCTTCCATCGAAAAACCTGGAAATCAGCGTGCCTAATTTTTCCAATCATCGGCGATACATTCAGCGGGTAACCCTGAACGGCAAAGATTTAAAGCGACTCTGGCTCACGCACGAGGAACTAACCGGAGGGGGTAAACTGGTGATCGAAGCCAGCGACAAACCGACCACGTACGGAACGGAGAATATCTGGATTTCGGATGCTAAGCCTTAAGGTGCGGCACGGATTGTCTGACCCGTACAGGCAAAATTCCGTTACCTGGGTCCGTCCTGAAATCCATAAAAAAACTGCTTCGAGATTCGAAGCAGTTTTTTTATGGATTTCAGGACATTCTCAACTACTTGAACGAAACGCTGGTTTTCAGTTTCGTAGCGGATACCCCTTTGAATGAAGTAGCGGGCATACGGCCGCCGGACTGCGTTTGTTTCAGGAATGCAGCCGTAACCAGCTTCAGCTCCTCATCAATATAGAGACCAACAATGACCTGATTTGAGAAAGCAAATACCAGAATGTCGTCCTGGGTTCTTCCCAAAAACTCATAACGTTCGGCGTAATAATTGACAATGTCATCCTGTTTATTCGTGTTGGCGAAATACAGATTTGACTGTACCAAGGCAGCATTTTCGAAATAGTAACCCACTAAGACTACTTTTTCATTTTCACCTTTGTAAGCTAGAACCTGGGTTTCCTCTCCTACTAACTCCCGGGTTTCTTTACTTTTCACCGTAGCCTTGCTGTTTCCAAAATCCATTACGGGCTCTTTGGCAAAAGCATTAACGTAGGGAATCACCGTTACTTTGCTTTCTACCCGGTTTTTACCATCGGCTGACGTTCCTGTAATGGTCGTTTCGCCGATGCGGTTGCCGGAAAATTTACCCGTGGCATCTACCGTACCTACGGTTTCGTTGCTGGAGGTCCACTTATACTGACTGGCATCAAGGGTATTGTTTCCCTGCGTGAGGGCGAACTGATGTTCTTCATCGAAATGTACTTGCAACTGCGGCTGGTTGATTACAACAGCCGGAGCCTCGTCTTTTTTAGAGCAGGACGTAAAAACCCAAAGCAGGCTTACGATTAAGAAAAGGTGTTTCATGAAAGCAGATTTTTGCTGGATATGAGGTAAGTACGGAAATAGGTAGCGAGAATCCAAATAATAAGTTTTTGCCTACAACCTTGTTTTTTACCCATAAAAAAAGAAGGCCTGTGTGAAGCCTTCTCTTTTTCAAACGAAGTACTTTGTTTTTAAAGAACGCCTGGCAAACGACCACCCTTGACGTAAGGACTGTACTGCACCATCAGGTCGTAATCATTGGTGTACTGATAGCGGATGATCACTGTTTTTTCGTCGGTAAACACACTGGCTCCGTTGGACTCTCCTACGTACTTATACCGCTCATCGAGGAAGCGACTGCCTTCATTGGCGATGTCCTGCGAATCCATCAGTAGTACAGTGGCCGAACTGAGTTTGCCCCCTGTGAAGTTGTACCGGATCGCCCAGGTCTTACTGTTTTCGCCTTTGTAAGTCGATACGGTGGCGGATTGCTCGCGTAATTCGCGGGTTTCCTTACTCTTAACCTGTTCTGGGGTCAGGCTAAAATCCGTTATGGGTTCGCGATAAAGTGTACTGTAAGGTACGACGGTCACTTTACTGGTCCATTGCTTTTTTCCATCCTTCGAGCTAGCTATAATGATCGTTTCACCGATCTGCTCGGCTTTAAAATCGCCATCGTATACAGTTCCTACATACTCGTTACTTGAGGTCCACTTATACTGACTGGCTTTTAACTCGCCCGTCCCCTGCTTCAATTTAAACTGATGCGTTTGATCGTAATGTAGCTCAAGCTGGTCTTGATCAAGGGTGATTGGCGGTGTATTGTCCTGATCCTTGCCGCATGAACTCAGTACATACAGGCAAGTGATTCCAAGGAAGAAGTGTTTCATTCGGCGGATCGTATCGATAAATTTCTCAAAGTTGGCAATTCCTTTTTATATCCCAAGCAATTCGGCAAGGAGTCGCCTACCGCAGGCAGTTGTTTAGAGGAGCAATGGAGGAATTTTTTAGTTCCTGTAAAACTTATGTTTACAGAACCATTGTTTCCAGAACCATGGGTAACCAAGTAGTTGAAGATGGAAGGCCGGTCTTCGACTTAGGTACGGTAATACGCCTTTCAGTTTATGTATAGAGTAAGAAGGGTTCAGAAATAGAGGATATCCTACACACATCATAAACCAGTGGTTTTACTACTGAACGGAAGCAGACGGTTGATTTTTTGGCAAAAACAGTCTAAGCAAACCATACTGCTACGCATGTCAGCAGGAACAGGCTTTTCAATAATGGCATAGAATTGTATAATCAGTAATGTTCAACCACTACTTTACGTACCAGACAATAGCAACCAAACTATGGCTAGCTCTCAGCGAATAGCCTAGGTGAATAAAAACAACAAAATTTTTTACTAGTATAGGTCCGATAGATCACGAAAAAACATCTAGTAAAAACATTTATTGCAGAATTTTATCATGCTTCCTTGTTGTTCAGTGGGAATCTATTTCCCTTTATTGGGATATTTGTAGAATAATAGTCTCATTCACAAACCCCACTTACCCCCTATACTTAACATTTTATAATTGGCCCGGTCTTTTTGTAAAATATTTTACAAACAAGATCAAATAAGTATTGACGAATACTTGAGACACTTGTGCCCTCGAGCATTGGCGGATGTTCGAGGGTTTTTTTTGCCATTTTGTGGCTCTACTTACCCGATTCGTAGGTTTTAACGCTATAGAATGTTTTTTTAGAGGCTGATTTACATTTATATCCATTTGAATCACGTTCCGCCAGACGTTATGAAAAAGGTCTTCTATCGTTTCAGTACGCTGCTTTGCCTTACCCTAATTGGCATTAGTTTCGGCTGCGAAAATCCTTTCGAAGGAATTGAATTTCAATTCAAAGATCCCCTCACCCAGGCAACGCTTCACATCCAATACACGGATGCGAATGCCGGATCCCGAATTAAAACACCACCCAATTTACAGGTAGCCGTGGTTGGCGAAGATGCCAGACGCATCAAAAACCTGACGGGTGGAGAACTTATTAAACCCAGTTCGGAAGGTTTTCTGGGCTTAGCGGTTAATCCTCAAGACTTACCCTCCAGCCAGGATCCGGTCACTGTCACGGTATGGGCAGAAGCTACTGGTTATTTGAGCAGACTTTCGCAGTGGCAGTTGAGTACCCCCGATAATGTAACGACCACGGTCCCGTTGATTAGTGCGAGTCAGCCGCCAACGGGTATTGCCGCCTCCCAGCAGGATCATACTACGGCTGCTCATACGATTCAGACTGCCGCTATTAATGGAGCCAATGCTCAGTGGGTTTTGCCGCAGAATACTACGTTGAGCACGATCGACGGTCAATACGCCCGGGGTGAAACCAAAACTACCCTCTATTACTATACGCCCCAGGCAGCTCCAACGTATCTGCCCAATAATTCCATCCGATCCTTTAACGGCGTTGGTCAAAACGGTCAGAAACTTCCAGCATTTATATTTGAAGGGCTCGTATTCTTTCAACTGGAAGGGTTTACCCGGGAGGGGCAATTACTGCGACGCACGTCCGCCCCAACGGAAGTAAGCGTGGCGATTCAGCCCAATAAGCGATTACTCAACGGGCAGTTACCTAAAGAAGGCGATTCTATTCCTTTCTGGATGTTTGATGTTACCCGGAATGCCTGGGTTCAGCAAGCTCCCCTACGTCTACAACGGAATGCTCAGAACAATCAGTTATTCGTTAAAACGCAGCTCTCTCAACTGACGCACTATGCGTTGGCCGAGACGCAGGATATTTGTGAAGTGGGACCAACCTTCCGATTCCAAACCAATTTATCGGGTGTAGATATTCTGTATTATGCCAAACTGGTCGATGCGAGTACTAATCAGACCGTTTATGAGACTTACGTGAATTTGAACAACGGAGCTCAACGAGCGTTTTCGGGTATGATCCAGCGGAGGGTCAAGCTACAAGTATTCCGGGCTAACAATTACTACGGTGGAGATCAGACGACGCCTATTTATGTTTCCGAACCGGTAGATTTGTGTGATACGCGGACGATCAATGCCCCGATTAGCTTCGAAAGACCTCCTTCTAAAGTATCCGTGCAACTGGATGTCGTCTGCCCACAGGGACGTCAGGTAGATGAAGCCAAATTACCCGCTGAATTGCGAGTTCAGTACCAGCTTGTCGGTACGGACAACTGGGTAGATCTGATCACCATATACCGTACCGTTCGGACCGTGGCTTCCAATCGACTTGAAATCGGTAAGCGGTACCGATTCCGTGCCACGCCGAACCCAGCTATTGGCTGGCCCTTTACGCAAAAGGATACCACGCTTCAGCAAACCCTATATAAAATAGACATCGAATCGGACACATTCTGTAAGTAGTGGTTTGAGCTGTTTCAAGTATAATTAAGTTTGAGTTGTTTAACGTTTGAGTTAGTTCAGATTTGAATACGAAAAGACCCCCGAAGCTGATCGCTTCGGGGGTCTTTTAGTGTATACGCTTCGGTTAATAATCATTAATTCCAAACCGCTTTTAACCAAAAACGAACCACTATTAACCAACACCTATCCACTACTAATTCACCCGCACCGTCTGCCCGTCCCGAATTTCTTCGGAGGCTTTTCGTACCAGTACGTCTCCGGCTTTTACGTTTCCGAATACTTCCACCAGACTATCGAGCGTGTTTCCGGTATCTATGGTTACCCACTGGGCTTTATCGCCGTTCATTCGAATCACAAATACTTTTTCCGAAGAAGTCACGACCGCCGTTCGGGGTACAAATAGCGTAGGCTGCGAACGTTCGACGGGCAGTCGCACCTGAGCGTACATGCCTGCTTTCAGTTCGCCTTTCGTATTTGGAATATCAAATTCAGCCATCATCGAACGCTGGGCGGCCTGTAGACTTTCGGCACTACGGGCCAGACTACCTTTGAATACGCGTTCAGGAATGGCGTTCACCGTAAAATCGACCGTACTCTTCTTGCCCAGCTGATTGGCATAGGCTTCGGGAATGGCTACCGTGAGACGAAGCGTGCGACTGTCTTCCAGTACCAAGAGAGGCTTTCCGGCTTCTCCTGCTCCGACCAGGGCTCCGGGACTGATATTCCGTTCGATAATTACGCCGTCGAAGGGAGCTGTCAGCGTCAGGTACTGTTTCAAATCCTGCTTACTCCGCAGGTTGGCTTTTGATGCCTGTACGCTTTCCTGAGCGGATAGTACCAACGCACTGTCGGCCTCCATTCGGGACTGAGCCTGATCGATTTCCTGCAAAGAAACCGCTCCTTCCATGCGGTTGGTTTCCAGCAATCGGCGATAAGTGAGCTTACTGGCCCGGTATTTCGATTGTTGCTGGATAAGATTGGCCTGTTGAGCCTGTACCTGAGCCTGGGCCTGATTGACCTCCGCCAGTACTTCTGGGGCTTCGAGTTGCACGAGTACCTGCCCTTTACGAACCCAGGTACCCCGATCTACACCGACCTGCCGGACGAAGCCTTTTACTTTGGCGTATAGATTCACCCGGTTCCAGGGTAGTAATTCGCCCGGTAGGGTTACTTCTTTACTGGGTTGCATTTCCCGTACCTGCGTGGATTCGAGCCGGGGCAGAGCAGCGGGTTTTGCTTCCGCTTTTTTTGTTTCACTTCCGGCGGAACTGCAAGCGTACAGACTAGCCAGAGCCGGAATCAGGAGCCAATTAAATGAGGGTTTCATACCGTTTCTTCTTGAAGTTGGAAAGATTTGCTTTCGGGATCTTCGGGATCCAGGGATACCGACTGGAAGGAGGCTTTCGCCTGTACCTGCGTGAACACACAGGGCAGAATCAGCAGGGCGGCCAGGGTTGAAGCCACCAGACCTCCGATAACGGCTTGCCCCAGCGGTGCAATCTGGTCACCGCCTTCACCCAGCCCTGAAGCCATGGGCAACATCCCCGCCACCATCGCAATACTGGTCATCAGAATGGGACGGATCCGGCTGCCCGCCGCCAGTACTACCGCCCGGTTGGCATTTCGAATGGAAAGCCGCAGGTTTTCGGCATTCGTGACCATCAGAATGGCATTCGCCACCGACACCCCTACCGACATGATGAGGCCCATGTAGGATTGCAGGTTCAGCGTAGCCCCGCAAGCCAGTAGCATCAGCAAAGCTCCGGCTACTACGGCGGGTACGGCCGACAGGATCACCAGTGATAATTTCAGCGATTGATAGTTCGCACTCAGCAGCAGGAAAATAATGACGATGGCTACAATCAAACCCGTTTGCAGACCACTGAGCGTATCCGTCAGCAGTTGGGTTTGTCCTTTCAGCTCAACAATCACGCCCCGGGGCGGATTGCCCGCGTCTTTGATAGCCTGCTGTACGGCTTTCTGGGCCGTTCCCAAGTCAATCTTTTGTAAGTTGGCGTTGATGGTCACCAGACGGTTCGGTCCGGCCCGGTCGTATTCACCCGGAGCAGTTTCTTCCGTAAAGCGGGCTACATCCGAGAGTACCGGGTGCATTTCCCCGGACTTGAGCGGAATGTTTCCAATCTCGTTCGAGGAAGTCATCAAATACTCGGGAATCTGTACCTGCACCTGATAGGCCAATCCTTTCGCATCATCGAGCCAGAGGTTTTTATCCGTGAACCGGCTGGAAGACGTCGCCGCCACCATCGATCGGGCGACTTGCGTGGAGGTTACGCCCAGTTGTCCGGCCCGCTCCCGGTCCATCGTTACCCGCAGTACGGGATAATCCAGCGGCTGGGCAATCTGCACATCCCGCAGGAAGTCGATCTTCTCCATGTTGGCCTTGATCCGCTGGGCAAATCGTCCGGCTTCTTTTAGGTCTTTTGCCGCCACGCTTACTTCAATCGGCGTCGCTGACCCCTGGCTCATCATCTTGTCCGTCAATTCAATGGGTTCGAAGGAAATGCGGGTACTCGGCAGAGCCTGACCGATCCGGCGACGGAGTTCTTCCTTCAGGTTGTCCATTTTCACGTGGTACTCCTCCTTCAAGGATACCTGCATCACGGCTTCGTGCGGACCGCTATTGAAGACGAAAATGTTGGACGTCCCGTAACTCGAAGGCACCGTACCGACGTAGGCTGAGGAAATTTCCACGTTTTCGGGGCCCACGGCCTCCTTAATTATATCCAGGATTTTCAGCGTTGCGGTTTCCGTCCGTTCGACCCGCGTGCCGTCCGGTACTCGAATCCGCATTTGAAACTGGTGACTATTGGCGTGCGGCAGAATGTCCGTCCCAAGCCATTGAAAGCACAATACAATCAGTCCGATACTGCCCAGCAGATAGGCGGTTACGACCAGCTTGCGGCGGGCAATGAGCTTTTGTAAAAACTGCGTATATCGGTGTTTGAAGCGTTCAAAACCCGTTTTGGGTTCGTGCGTATCTTCCTCCAGGATACCGAGTCGCTCCCGTTCGTCCAGAGCCAGCGTGGGGGCTTTGTGCGAGGGATGGGATTTGAGCAACCAATTGGAAAGCACTGGTACGAGGGTCTGCGAGAGCAAAAACGACGCGATCATCGCAAAACCCACCGAAAGCGAGAGCGGCAAAAACATGGACTTCGGTACGCCCGTCATCACAAAGGCCGGGGCGAATACCGCCAGAATGGCCAACAGAATCAGAAACTCGGGAAATACAATTTCCTTACAGGCTTCCCAGATGGCCTGGGCCTTGGGTTTTCCCATTTCCAGGTGCTGGTGAATATTTTCAATGGATACCGTCGCCTGATCGACCAGAATCCCTACAGCCAGAGCCAGCCCGGAAAGCGTCATGGTGTTGATCGACTGTCCGAAGAGGTTCAGCATCATTACGGCAATCATGACCGAGATGGGAATGGTTAATACCACAATAAT
>NZ_JBMDWJ010000213.1:0-4880 GCF_048595215.1 Siphonobacter sp. | reverse complement strand
CTTCAGTCCAAGGAAGTTCAAAACCAGTTCAGACGAGCCGATAGCGTAGCCCAAGCCTTCATCAAGACGCATCCCAACTCGGTAATCAGCCCGTTTTTAGCCATTAGCTATTACAGCATGGAACCCGAAGCGGAGAAACTCCCGGGCCTGTACGCGGGCATGAGTCCAGCCGTTCAGAATTCGTACTACGGGAAGCAGATCAAAACGCTGACCACCGAGCTGGCCAAGATTGGTTTAGGTAAAATGGCTCCCGAATTTTCCATGGCCGATACCTCGGGCAAAACCATCGCTCTGTCTTCCTTGAAGGGGAAATACGTACTGGTCGATTTCTGGGCCAGCTGGTGTGGTCCCTGCCGGAAGGAAAATCCGAATGTCGTAGCGGCGTATAACAAGTACCGTGACAAAGGATTTACCATCCTGGGCGTATCGCTGGACTCGAAAAAAGCCGCGTGGATGAAAGCGATCGACATGGATAAACTGACCTGGGAGCACGTATCGGATCTGAAAGGCTGGCAGAATGAGGCGGCGGCTAAATACGTGGTAAAAGTCGTACCGACGAATTTCCTGCTGGATAAAGACGGAAAGATTGTCGCTAAAAACCTGCGGGGTGCCGATCTGGAAAAGAAGCTCGCTCAATTGTTGAATTAGTCCGTACCGGGTCATCTCCGGGAAGAGTACACACCTAAACTCTTCCCGGAATTACTTGGCTGCGGGGCATTACCCGTACACTTCATCCACTTGCAATAGATCATGAGTTTACCGATAGAAACGATTGCAATCGCTCCCCGCATCCGGGAGAAATTCAATCACCTCTGGCATCTGGTCGGAAACACGCCCATGCTGGAAATTTTTTACTCCTATCAGGGCGAGGAGCGTTCGATTTACGTCAAATGCGAGCATTACAACCTCACCGGTAGTATCAAGGACCGCATGGCTCTTCACGTGTTACATCAATCGTACCGGGAAGGCAAAATTCAGGCGGGCGATCGCATCATTGAAGCCACCAGCGGTAGTACCGGCATTTCATTTGCCGCCGTGGGCAGAGCCCTGGGGCATCCGGTCACCATCCTCATGCCAGCCGGCATGAGTCAGGAACGCATGGACATCATCAGTAGTTTGGGAGCTGACATTGAAGTATTTACCAAAGAACAGGGTGGATTTCGAGGGGCTCAGCAGCGTTCGGAAGAACTGGCCGCTAGCGACCCCCGCCTGTTTCTGCCGCGTCAGTTTGCCAATCAATTCAACGCCGAAGCGAATTATCTAACGACGGGTCGGGAGATTTGGCTGCAACTACAGGCCATCGACATTACCCCCGATGCTTTTGTCGCGGGGGTGGGTACCGGCGGAACCGTGATGGGTGTGGGCCGGTACCTAAAAAGTCGGAACCCCGCCATTCGGGTACACCCCCTGGAGCCCGCGGAATCGCCTACCTTATCCGTCGGCTATAAAACGGGTACGCATCGCATTCAGGGTCTTTTTGACGAGTACATTCCTGAATTAGTGAACCTAAATGAACTCGATAGCATCGTGCAGGCTTCCGATGGTGATTCGATTCTGATGGCTCAAAAATTGGCTACTGAGCTGGGTCTTGCCGTCGGCATATCTTCGGGAGCCAATGTAATCGGAGCCATTCAACTGCAAAATCAACTGGGTCCGCAGGCTCGCGTGGTGACCATTTTATGCGATAGCAATAAAAAATACCTGAGCACGGACCTCGTTCGTCAGGAACCCATCAAGTCAGGTTATTTCTCCTCCAGCGTTCATTTTCTGGATTACCGACCCATCAGCCGATTGGCGGCTCCTTTGCTTCGTTAAGGGTTAACAGGCACCATATACGTTCTCACGATTCTTACGTTTTCCTTCTTATGAAAAAAGTATGGTTAGCCAGCATCGCTCTGCTGGTGGGTAGCTCGCTACAGGCTCAGATTTTAAAACCGGTCCAGTGGAGTTATGCCGCCAAGAAAACCAGTCCGACCGAGGCCGTCGTGTATTTGAAAGCCACCATTGATCCCGGCTGGCACGTCTACTCCCAGCATGTCAAGGAAGGAGGGCCTGTGGCTACGTCTTTCAAATTTAGCCCCGGAGCCTACGTTCTGCAGGGACCCACCCAGGAACCTACGCCCATTACCAAACTGGAAAAGGTGTTCGGTATGGAAGTCAGCTATTTCGAAAAGCAGGTTATTTTTCAGCAAAAGGTCAAACTCACCGGCAAGACGCCCCTGACCGTTAAAGGCACCCTGGAATACATGGTCTGCGATGACAAGCAGTGCCTGCCCCCCGAAGAAGTAAGCTTTACTGTTCCCGTAAAATAAGTAGCGTCTATGGTACTCAATTTCTTACCCCTGAAGCGGTGGCTTCGCATCGGGGCCATGGGCTTAGTTGTAGTGCTGGGTCTGCTGAGCACGACATCGGTATGGGCTCAGGACTCGCTTTCCATCGACGATCTGGAGTTCACCCCCGTCGAAGAAACGACCGATTCCGTTACTACACCTATGCAAGCAACGGTTTCGGCGGCCTCCAGTGCTCAGGCGTTGAGCGGCGTAGCCAACACCCCGGCTACTCCCTTGGCCGAAAGCGAGTCCTTGTGGATGACCTTCGTAGCAGGTTTGCTGGGCGGATTGGCGGCCATCTTCATGCCCTGTATTTTTCCGCTGTTGCCCCTAACCGTCAGCTTTTTTACCAAGCAGGCCGAAAGCAAATCCTCGGGCATCCGCAATGCCCTCCTCTACGGACTCTCCATCATCGTCATCTATGTTTCGCTGGGCTTGCTCATCACTGTTCTCTTCGGGGCCGATGCTCTCAATAATCTGTCCACCAACGGCCTCTTCAACTTTGCTTTCTTTTTGCTGCTGGTGGTTTTTGCCGCTTCCTTTCTGGGAGCCTTTGAGATCATGCTGCCCACTGCCTGGGCCAATAAAATGGATCAGAAAGCTGATCAGGGCGGCCTCCTGGGTATTTTCTTCATGGCCACGACGCTTTCCCTGGTGAGCTTCTCCTGCACGGGCCCCATCATTGGTACGCTGCTGGTGCAGGCGGCTTCCATGGGAGCTTTGCTGGGACCCGCCGTGGGTATGTTCGGCTTTGCCCTGGCCCTGGCCCTGCCCTTTACGCTGTTTTCCATGTTTCCTTCGGGGATGAAAACCCTGCCTAAATCGGGTGGCTGGCTTAATTCCGTCAAGGTGACGCTAGGGATTCTGGAGCTGGCGTTGGCATTGAAGTTCTTATCCAACGTCGATCTGGCCTACCACTGGCAGTGGTTGGATCGGGAAGTGTTCCTGGTGCTCTGGATCATTCTCTTTGGCGTGCTGGGTTTCTATTTGCTCGGCAAGCTCCGCTTTGCTCACGATTCGCCGCTGGTTTGCTTGTCGGTACCCCGCTTTTTTCTGGCCGTACTTGCCCTGAGCTTTTCGCTCTACATGATTCCAGGCCTGTGGGGAGCCCCCTTGAAAGCCATCGCGGCCTTTCTGCCCCCGCAGCAGACCCAGGATTTTGATCTGTACTCCGCCAGTCTAACTGGAAATGCGGGTTCAGCTGCCCAAAGTCACCCCAGCCATAAGTACGGCGATTTGTTTCATGCTCCCCTGGGCCTGGATGCGTTCTTTGATTATGAGGAAGGGCTAGCCTACGCTAGAAAGGTGGGCAAGCCCGTGTTGATTGATTTCACGGGGCATGCCTGCGTGAATTGTCGAAAGATGGAGGCCACCGTCTGGCCCGATCCCGCCGTCTTACAAACCATTCGGGAAAAGTACGTCTTGATTCAGCTCTACGTCGATGATAAAACGGAACTCTCGGCTTCGGAACAAACCCTGGTGAACGGAAAGCCCATCCGCACGATTGGCAAGAAATGGAGCAATTTGCAGGCCAGCCACTTTTTATCCAATTCTCAACCGTACTACGTGCTGCTGGATGCGAACACCGAGCGGCCCCTGGTGAAGCCCCAGGGAGCCAATTATGACACGAGTGAATTTCTCACCTTTTTAAATACGGGCCTTGCGAGCGGGCTTAGTAAAAAGTAGTGAACACGTTTTGGTTAAGAGGAGATCGATAGGGCTTTCTCGCTTGAGAAAGTTCTATCTTCATCAACGGGCTTTTGCACCTATCTCGACGAAGTTCTTTGGTAGCCCCTCTACCCGTCTCCCAAAGAGTTTCTGTTCGTTTAGTCCGAGCCCCTGGTTCAATAGTGCTAAAAGTACTAGAGACCGTTTAAGTTTTGGTTAGGAAAAACCCATAGAGCTTTCTTGCTTGAGAAAGCTCTATTTTATCCGTATCGCTTCCATTACAAGGTAGTTGAATCTGCTTTATTCTATTCCTATCAACATCATGACTAAACTCCATTCCGGTTTTTTTATAGGATTGTTCCTGCTAGCAACCAATGTACTGGCTCAGCAACTCAACCAGCCCATTCCGTTTGACCCTGGGACCAAAGTGGGCAAACTGCCCAACGGGTTGACCTACTACATCCGTAAAAACGCCGAACCCAAGAACCGGGCTCACCTCATGCTGGCCGTGAAAGTGGGAGCCATTCAGGAAGAAGATCCCGAAAACGGACTGGCTCACTTTACCGAGCACATGGCCTTTAACGGCACCAAAAGTTTTCCCAAGAATGAATTAGTCAGCTTTCTTCAGTCGAATGGTATCAAATTCGGTGACGATCTCAATGCTTTCACGAACCAGGAGCAAACCGTCTATTTTCTCCCGGTACCAACGGATTCGATGAAAGTGTTCTTACGAGCCTTTGATATTCTCGAAGACTGGTCACACGATCTGACCATGGACGAAACCGAAATCAACAAAGAGCGGGGCGTCATTCTGGAAGAACTCCGGGGAGGGAAGGGAGCCTCTCAGCGGATGCGGGATCAGTACTTTCCCGTGATCATGAA
>NZ_JBMDWJ010000212.1:0-9177 GCF_048595215.1 Siphonobacter sp. | reverse complement strand
CAAACTCGCCCGTTGCAATGGGCTGACCCAACTCTTTTTCCAGCTGAACAATCATTTTTTCGTACAAAGGAATGGCGACTTCCGGACGGGCGGCGTCGATATAACTCGGACGATTGCCTTTTTTCGTACTGGCCAATAACGTAAACTGACTGATGAGCAGAATATTTCCCTGTACCGCTTTCAGGTCGAGGTTCATTTTGCCCTCTTCATCGCCGAAAATTCGCATGCCCACAATCTTACGGGCCAGCCATTCAAGGTCTTCCTCCGTATCGGTATGGGTGATGCCCAGTAAAATCAGTAACCCCTGAGCAATTTCTCCGTTGATGCGGGAATCAATCGTGACGGAAGCCTGAGAAACGCGTTGAAGAACGGCAATCATGAAAATAGTACGTTTTTAATAGAAGCAGTGGACGATACTTACCAGTAATGATACAGCAAATAGGCAATGCCGAAATACACGCTGTACCCCAGAAAATCATTCGCCGTAGTAATAAAAGGTCCCGAAGCTACGGAAGGATTAATCCCGTAACGGTTAAGAATAATCGGTGTAACCGTTCCCGTAAACGAAGACAGCAGTACCACTGCCATCAGCGAAATGGATACGACCATCGAAAGCTTAAGGGAGTGCGATAGAATCAGATAGGTAATGAGAAAGACAAAGGCCGCAATCAATACGCCCTTCAAAACGGCAACCGTCAGAATTTTGAGCATACGCGGCCAGAATTCACCGCTCAGGGCCGATTTATCACTCAGAATCTGAACCATGAACGAGGAGGACTGAATACCTACGTTTCCACCCGTTGAACCAATGATGGGAATGAATAAAGCCAAGGCCGGTACCATCATTAGCAGATCATGCTCGAAAATCCCCAGAAACTTGGCCGCCAGCAAACTACCGATCATGCCGATACCCAGCCAGGGTAAACGCGAACGCGTAATCTTCCAGACGGAATCGTCCTCTTCGACTTCTTCGGAAACCCCCGTAATGGCGGCGATGTCTTCCTGAGCCTGTTCCGTAATCACGTCCACGACGTCATCAATGGTGATTTGCCCCAGCAGACGTTTCTGTACGTTTACGACGGGCAGAGCATCCAAATCGTACCGGGACATTAGTTCAGCGACGTCTTCGGCAGCGTCGTACGTAGAAGCATAAATGACATCATCGTCGTAAATTTGCTCAATCTTACTGCCCCGTTTAGCTAGAATAATATCTTTCAGGGAAACAATGCCTAATAGGATCTGATCGTCATCCACTACGTAGACGGTGTACACCTTTTCCACGTCTTCCGCCTGCCGACGAATTTCCTCAACGCATTCGGTTACCGTTTGGCGTACGTTAATTTTCACCAGCTCTTTCTGCATCAGACCGCCCGCCGTATCGGGTTCGTAGGGCAGCAGATCGAGGATAAAGCGGGCCTGTTCGCGGTCTTCAATCAGGGCAATGACTTCTTCCCGAATCCGTACGGGCTGTTCCTTGAGCAAATCCACCGCATCGTCCGAATCCAGAATATTCACGTAACGGGCAATCTCGGCCGAGTCAAAGTACTTCAAAAGCTCCCGACGGGAATCCGAATCGTATTCAGCCAGAATTTCGGCTCCGGTTTCGGTGTCCAGTAACGTAAGGATATAATGAGCTTCCGG
The DNA here is from genome assembly GCF_048595215.1 of Siphonobacter sp. Classification (NCBI taxonomy): domain Bacteria; kingdom Pseudomonadati; phylum Bacteroidota; class Cytophagia; order Cytophagales; family Cytophagaceae; genus Siphonobacter; species Siphonobacter sp. The sequence continues at coordinate 7,536 of NZ_JBMDWJ010000212.1, read as the reverse complement.
GCCTTCCAGCTCGTCGAGTAAAACGGAAATATCAGCGGCAAAGAGGTCACGCAGTTCCAGTCGGATGGTCGATTCATCGCGAAGCTCCACGGCCTGGCTTAGTCGTTCTACGTACTCTTTGGTAAGCTCAAAAGCCATACAATCAGATCCAAAAGACGAATAAAAGCGGAAAGCTAGGCCTTTTTAGCCCGTTCGATGGTTTGCGTAATGTCGACAAACTCAGCCACGCCCAGCTGTTCAGCCCGTTTCTCAAGCAGCGGGTGATCAAAGATCACGCCAATGGGTTTGAGAGCGTTTCGCAGGGTTTTACGACGCTGGTTAAAGGCCGTTTTGACTACGTTGAAAAACAGCTTCTCATCGCAGTCGAGCTGGGTTACGGCATTACGTTGCAGACGAATAACGCCTGATTGTACTTTTGGTGGCGGATCGAAGGCTCCCGGCGGTACCGTGAAGTGGTACTTGATGTCGTAGAAAGCCTGAAGCAATACGCTCAGGATGCCGTAATCACGGCTACCCGGCGGCGAAGCAATGCGTTGAGCCACTTCCTTTTGCAGCATACAAACTACTTCCGGAATCTGATTACGGTATTCGAGTACGCGGAAAAAAATCTGGCTGGAGATGTTGTACGGAAAATTTCCAATCAATCCAAAAGACTCAGTAGAGAACGTCTGCAGATCCCAACGCAGAAAATCGTAATTGTGGACGCGGGGGGAAAGGTCCGGAAAATGTTCGTGCAAATAATCCACCGATTCTCGGTCAATTTCCACCACGTGTACTTCAAATTGGGGTTTACGCAACAGAAACTGCGTAAGTACACCCATCCCGGGACCAATTTCGAGTACGGTCCGGTAATTCTGGTATCCCGACAGCAAATCAGCAATCCGCTCGCAAGCGTGTAAATCGCGGAGAAAATGTTGTCCTAAGTGCTTTTTTGCTTTTACTTTCATTCAAAAGGCAGTTAACCGCCCGTAGGGCTCAGGGCTCGCTCGGGCGTCTTTGTATTCAGGTAGTGACTATTCCGAAAACGCTTTCCATTTTTCGGAAGGTCGGGCAAATCGGCTGAATCAATGGCTCAAAATTACCCTGATTTTTTGTAGTTTTATCGAAAAAAGCACGTTATAATCCGTAAACGCGATGGCATCCTCGGCGTATGTGGCTTATTACGAATCGCCGCTGGGCTGGATGGAACTAGGTTCCTCGGCAGAAGCTCTGCAGGTGGTTCGCTTCGTTCCTGAAAAGGGACGTCAGGTTTTTACGAGCCTACTGGGTGAAACGCAGCAGCAGTTAACCGAATATTTTTCGGGTAAACGCCGGGATTTTGACCTGCCCCTACAATGGACGGGTACGGCGTTTCAGCAAACGGTGTGGCAACGCCTGCGGGAATTACCTTACGCCGAGACGGTTTCTTACATCAACCTGGCCCGCGAAATTGGGGATGAAAAAGCAACGCGGGCCGTTGCGGCGGCAAATGCCAAAAATCAGATTGCTCTCATCGTACCCTGCCACCGCGTAATCGGTACGGACGGCAAGCCCGTAGGGTACGCCTGGGAAATCTGGCGGAAACGCTGGCTGTTGCAACACGAGCAACAGCATTCGGGCACGGGACAGCTCTGGCTATTTTAATAGGGAAAGAATTGATTTTTGACCGCTACGTCGGTACGAAAGTCCAAGGCATCGATACATAATGAGTAAAACCTTGAGTACGGAAGCGGGACCCTCGCTTCGCCAAACCTCGCCGGGATTGCCGTTGAGTTCGGCTTCCTCGGAGTTACAGGATTTGATCCGAAATACGACGGATTTGATTCAGATGATTGATTTACAGGGTCGTTTTCTGTACGTCAACAAAGCCTGGAAAGACACGATCGGCTATCGTTCCGCCGAGTTGAATCAGATGAATTTACGGGATGTCATTCACCCGGAATTCATGGAAGAAACGCTCAGTAAGTTTGAACGCGTCAAAAACGGCGAACAGATTCCGGATTTTGAAGCGGTATACCGGCGTAAAGACGGCCGGCGGGTGTACCTGTCGGGATCGGTCAACTGCCGGTATGACGAACAGGGGAAACCGATTGTATTTCGGTGCATCTTCCACGACGCGACGGCCAAAAACCGAGCGGAGAATGCCCAGAATCTGTACTACCAGATTGCCAACTCCACGCTGAGTACGCGAAGTCTGGATGATTTGTATCATTTCATCCACGAAGAATTGGGGAAGGTCATTGATACCAAGAACTTCTTCATTTCGCTGTACGATCCAACCAAAAGTTACCTGTACTTCCCGTATTACGTCGATGAATATTTCAACAAGAATATTCGGTTTACGAAGCGGAAACTGGGTAACGGACTTACCGAATACGCCATTGTGGCCAATCGGCCCCTGATGCTTACAGAAAACGAAATCCTGGATCTGGCCCGACAACGGGTGTTGTACATCTACGGCGAAATTCCGAAGGTCATGTTGTGCGTACCGCTACGGATTGGTGACCGGATTACGGGAATTATCGGGGTAAAATCCTACGAGCGGGCCAACAAGTACGACATCCGGGATTTGGAGCTGCTCGAATTTATTTCGGGTCAGGTAGCCGTCGCCATTGAACGCAAACAGGCGGAGGCCGAGCTGGGAAAACAAACGGCCCGGTTACACGCCATCTTCGAATCGTCGAGTCACCTGATGTGGACGGTCAATCGCCGCTTGCAGTTGACTTCGTTCAATGACAATTACATGAAGCTGATTCAGAGTCAGCTCAATATGCCTCCGCAGGTCAACGTAACGACCGACCAGTTTGCCTGGCGACTGATGGATTCTTCCAACCGAAAGATCATGGAAGAAAAGTATAAAATTGCTTTTCGGGGTAAAGCCGAGTCGTACGAAGTGCACATGGAACATATCCGGCACGGCGACGACATCTGGCTGGAAGTATACCTAAATCCCATTCTGCTGGCCGATGGCACGATTGAGGAAGTAGCGGGCATTGCCCGAGATATTACGCCCCTGAAACGTTCCGCCCGCGAATTGCTCAAAGCGAAGGAAGAAGCCGAACGTTCCCTGAAAGTAAAAGAGCGTTTTCTGGCAAATATGTCGCACGAAATCCGTACACCCATGAACGGGGTGATCGGAATGATTGACCTGCTCAGTACGACCAGACTGGAAGAGGAGCAGCGGGAATACGTGCATACGATTAAGAAATCCTCGGAAACGCTGCTGAATATTCTGAACGACATTCTGGATTTGTCCAAAATCGAAGCCGGAAAAATGGTACTACACGAAGCACCGTTTGAGTTCCGTAGCGTCTTCGACAAATTAATCAGTTTGTTCGGACAAACAGCCAAAAACCGGAATAATACGCTTACGTACGAGCTGGGAGCGGATCTGCCGCAGTATATCATCGCCGATGAAACCCGGTTGCTGCAGATTCTTTCCAACCTGACTTCCAACGCCCTCAAGTTTACGGAACAGGGCTCCGTGAAGGTGCGGGTCATGAATCTGACTACCCACGGTAAGTGGCACAAAATACGCGTGGAGGTCGAGGATAGCGGGATTGGTATTTCGGAGGACGGTCTGAAACAGCTTTTCGGAGCTTTCCAGCAATTAGACAATACAACCCGCAAATCCTTCGGTGGTACGGGCCTTGGGCTGGCGATTTCCCGGGAGTTATCCCGCCTGATGAAAGGGGAGATGGGAGTCGAATCGGAAGTGGGGCAGGGCAGTACGTTCTGGTTCACCGTGGAACTCAAGGAAACGATGATTGCTCCCTTGCAGGAGAAAAAATACGCCGACGAATTTCAAATTGTCGGGTATCTGGCCAAAGAACAGCCGCATATTCTACTGGTGGATGATAACGCCGTGAACCGTAAAGTGGCGAGCGAAATCCTACTGAAAGCGGGCTGTCGGGTAGAAACGGCCGATTCTGGCCGGAAAGCCATTCAACTGGTGGAACAAACAATTGGGACAGATCCGTACAGCTTGATTTTGATGGATATTCAGATGCCGGATATGGATGGTCTGGAAACGACGCAGGCTTTACGGAAGCAGTTTGCCGAAGCACTGCCACCCATTCTGGCGATGACGGCCTATTCAATGAAGGAAGACCGGGAACGTTTTCTGAGTCAGGGCATGAACGATTACGTATCCAAACCCATTCGGGCTGAAATTCTGGTGCTCAAGGTAAAAGAATGGGTAGATCGGGTTGGAATCGAAAAAGCGAAAACGAATGCCGCTACTGCAGTGCCCGAACCCCTAGTGCCTAAACCGCCTGTTACGAATGAGCTCAGTGACTTATACGATTTTGGCGTAGTGAATCAACTGGCCGAACTGGCGGGTAAGGAAATGGTCGAACAGGTATTTGCGGAATTCGAACAGGAAGCAACGGAACAGATTGCCGCTGCTAAGGAAGGCTTTGCGAGTGAAGATTTTCAAATGGTCGAATCCAACCTCCATACGCTGAAAGGCAACGCCGGAACCTTGGGGATTACACGGCTGCATGAAGTCGTAAAAACGCTGGAGCTGAAAACCAAGGTGGGTAACTTCAGCACGTTCACAACGGAGTTCCCGCCCATTGAAACCGAGTTTACTCACTTTAAAGAAACATACGCCCAGGTGTTACAAGGTCTGAAGTGATTGGCTACTCAAAAAAGTGTAAACGTGATTGAGCCATTCAAAGATGATCCTGCTTGCTGTAGTACATAACCTACGGGGTGATTCAATAAAAAAGGCATTAGCTGATTAGCTAACGCCTTTTTTATTGAATGCTTTATTCCGAACTAACTACGAATTCGCTTGGCTACGTAGGCCCACATCCGCGAAGGAATGGAAAGAACCCACACGAGTATATTGAATACAAGATAGAAAGCCGCAATAATCGGATACGCCAGAATGAAAATGATATTAAACACAATGGCACCGGGAGTTACGTATTTCGAACGTTCGGGTCTTTTGATCATACACGTGAGTTTAGAATATGTGTAGTAACGACAAAATTTTGAAAAGGTTCCATCAATGGCCTTGTTTTCAATGGTTCCGAAGAACGAATAAGTTGTAAAGAGGTAGCTTATTGTATTGAAACTAAATCCTGAAAACTACTGCACGGCCAGGTAACTAACTTCAGCCCGAATTCGGCGATCTGTAGGCATGAGTTTCTCGAAAGCCCGGGCCGAAAGCCGAACCACTACGCGATCCGCCAGACCCGTATCGGGCAGTTTACCAATCACTTTTACAATTACACTTTGATTATTGGCTTCGTTCCGTACGGTCAGCATGGTTCCTATGGGAGCGGACCGGTGCAGGGCCAGGTATTTTCCCGTCTTATCCTGGGCGTCAATCAATTCGCACAAACCCATCTCTACTACTTTCTTCGCTCCGGTACCAGCATTCGGCACGGGCTCGTTTTCCGTGCGAACGGGCGTCAGTACTTCGGCTTCGGGCTTGGGTACTGTTACGGGTTTCGTAGGAGTAGCTTCGGGCTTTGCCTTCGTTGAATCGGGTTTTTTCGGTTCTTCTTTTTTTGGCTCTTCGGGCTTGCGGGGTTCTTCGCGTGCTTCCGGTTTCGTAATCATTACGGGAGCTTTGGCTACCTCGGGCTTGTCTTTGGTAGGCTCGGGTTTGCGGGGCTCTTCCGGCTTACGAACTTCGGGTTTAGTAGCGGGTGCCACTTCCGTTTTTGTAGGTTCGCTTACGTACAAAACCTGATCCAGTTTGACCGTACCATCCGCCGACAGGTTGTTCCAGCGTTTGAGGTCGGCCGTACCTACGTCGTATTTGCGGGCAATACTGAATAGCGTCTGACCCGGTTCAACCTTATGCGTTTTACCGGAAGTAGAGGATACGACAGTCGGTTCTTCGCGACGCTTCCAGTTGCGGGGAATGTATACCGTTTCTTGCGAACGCAGATTACCGGAAAAATCCGGGTTGACGGCCTTAAACTCGTCGAGCGTGACGTTGTATTTTTTTAATAAACTATACAGCGTTTGTCCCGACGTTACTTTATAAACAATCAGGGTTTTACCGTTTTTCCATTCGGTACCAATGGAGTCGACAGGGGTAGTAAGGGCTGAGCTGTCTAGCGAAATCAGACCAAAAAATCCAAGGAAGAAACAATTAAGATACCGCATGCCAGCAGAGATAAACTTGGTCTTTAATGAATACGAGTTGGTTACGCCAGACGATAAAGGTGGTATGACCCAGGCCTTCACCGATCTGAAGCGACTCGCGAAAGAGTACGTTCCCAGCTTTACTAACGACCAAAAGATCATTTTTTAGCTTTTCGGATTCGTAAAAATAGTAAGAAAAAATGATCGAATCCTGAAATTCGAGGTAATCGCACGCACCGATGGCTTGTTGACCCGTCAGATGCCGAATAAGTTTTTGTAACGCAAACAGGTGTGAACTGCCCTCGGCGTAGTGAGCCGGAAAACGAGCCGTTTCTTCCTTAGTATCATTCGGAAAGATAGCTACGGGCTGGCCCGTTCGCAAGTCCAGAAACTGCTCTTCTGCAGCCGAAATTTTCACCCGAAGCGTTGAACCTAAGGTTTCCAGCCAAACGGTTTCAGTACTCGACCAGAGTTGTTGCCCCGTACGAGCGTCGAAGGCTTCGAGGTGAGTAGGTTTCGGTACGCTGGGTTCTCCGAAGGCATGAAGGAGAAAAATTCCCTGAAAGCATCCCAGTACGTTCGTCCACCAGGGAATTTCAATGCGTACTAAAGCTACTAAATTGGAAAAATCTTCATTCTGTACCTGCAAAGCCTGTACAAAAGCGGTTTTACGATCCGCATCCCGCAGTTCAATACCAAGCATGGGTTGCGAAGAATCCGGTAGAATTTTATAAATGGAATGCTCAACGTTCAGAGAAGTCATACGACTTGGAATAAAAATTTTGATTTTACAATCTTATGGTTTTGCCATCCGTTACAGAAGTAGGGTAAAAAATGAGTCACCTTACCTATCTTGCTGGTAAATCACCAACTGTCTTTTGTTTTTCTTTCAACTGATTATAAATCTTCGATTATACGTATGCAAAAGTATTCCATCCTGTGGGCCGACGACGAAATTGATCTCCTTAAACCATATATTCTTTTCCTTACCCAGAAAGGGTACGAGGTAACCCCCGTCAATTCCGGAGCGGATGCGTTAGAGCAATTGGAAAACAATACCTTCGATGTTGTCTTTCTGGATGAAATGATGCCGGGTCTGACGGGTCTCGAGACCCTTGCTCAGTTAAAGCAGCAGTGGCCGAACCTGCCCGTGGTGATGATTACAAAGTCTGAGGAAGAGCACATCATGGAAGGGGCGATCGGATCTAAAATTGCCGATTACTTGATTAAACCGCTCAATCCCAATCAAATTCTGCTTTCCGTTCGTAAAATTCTGGAATCGAGAAGATTGGTGGAAGAAAAAACCAATCTGAGCTACCAGCAGGAGTTTCGGCAGCTTTCCATGCAGTATCAGGACCGGATCGGTCACGAAGAATGGGCCGATATCTACAAAAAGCTCGTGTACTGGGAACTGGAAATTGACGCTACGCCCAATAAGAGCATGGAGGA